>CAZJJQ010000449.1:0-3618 GCA_964546345.1 uncultured Planctomycetales bacterium | reverse complement strand
CCGGGCCCCGCCCCGCAGTCTGGGCCCCGCCCCCCCCCCGCGCCCGGGGGGGGGGGGGGGGGGGGGGGGGGGGGCACGGCTGCTGCGCGCTCGCCATCCCGAGGGCCAGGCCCGACAGCAGGACCGTCGGCAGCGCGAGGAACGGGTTCTCGCCGAGCGCGGCGATCGCCGTCGTGACGAGCACGGCGAGGGGCACCGCCTCGATCGCGCGCGCGGGGCCCGCCGCGCGCGTCGCACGGATGGCCGCGGCGATGCCGAGGGCCAGGAGCGCTAGGAAGGCGAGGGCGCCCGGGATCCCCGCCTCGGCGGCGACGTGGAGCGGGTCGTCGTGGGCGGCGAGGGGACGCCGTCCCTTCGACAGGAGCGCCTCCTCGGGATCGCGGACGCGGAGCACCTGGCCGCGGAACCCCTCGGGGCCGTGGCCGGTGAGCGGACGCTCGGCGACGAGCGCGACGGCGGCCTTCGCGAGACCGGCGCGGACGCGCAGGGTCTCGCCTCCGGGCAGGGTCCCTGCGTAGGAGAGGCTCCCGAGGACGAGGAGCAGGCCCAGCGCCGACACGCCCCACGACCGCATCCGGCAGCGCAGGGCGCCGTCGAACACGGCGAGCGAGGTCGCCCACGTGCCGATCACCCCCGCCGCGATGCCCGTGCGGCTGCGCGTGGCGACGAGCGCGGCGGCGACCAGCAGCACGGGGAGCCAGCGCAAGGGGCCGGCTCGCCGTGCCGCGGGGGCGAAGCACGTGAGCAGGGTGGGCGCGAGGAGCGCGGCGAAGGCGGGACCGGCGACGCCGGGGCGTCCGAACGGCCCGACGGCGGGGCGGCCGGACGCGAGATCGCAGAGCGTCCACGCGCCGGCGATCGCGCCCGCGAGCCCGAGGACGGTCCAGGCACGGGTGCGCGCGTCCGGCGTGCGCAGCGATCCCGCGAGCAGGATCGTGGCCGAGAGCGCCGCGAACGGGACGATCGCCGACGTGGACCAGCGATCGGGCGTGCCGTGCGCCAGGAGGATCGCGGCGGGGAGCGCGGCGAGGAGCGCGAGGAGGACCGTGGCCCGGGAGGGGCGGAGCGCGCCCCGGACGGCGAGCAGGACGCCGACGAGGCCGAGGAAGGCCGGCGCCAGGGTGCGGCGCCACGTCTCGTCGCTGACCGAGGGTCCGCCCCCGAGCAGGGAGAGGCCGGGCCCCAGGAGCAGCAGCGCGATCCCCCCCGCGAGGGGAAGGAGCAGCCTGCGGTCGGGGGGCGCGTCGTCGGCCATCTCCGTCCGCGGGAGCTCCACCGGGGTGAGGGTCAGGACTCGAACAGGGCGCGGGCGAAGGCCTCGGGGTCGAAGACCTCGATGTCGTCGATCGTCTCGCCGGTGCCCACGAACTTCACCGGCACGCCGATCGTGTCGCGCACCGCCACCAGGGCGCCGCCCTTGGCCGTCCCGTCGAGCTTGGTCACGAAGATGCCCGTCACGCCGACGGCCTTGTGGAACTGCTCCGCCTGGCGGATCGCGTTCTGGCCGTTCGTCGCGTCGATCACGAGCAGGGTCTCGTGGGGAGCGTCGGGGATCGCCTTCTTGGCGACCCGGCGGATCTTCTCGAGCTCCTGCATGAGGTTCTGCTGCGTGTGCAGGCGCCCGGCCGTGTCGATCACGACGTAATCGGCCTTGCGCGCCACGCCCGCCGAGACGGCGTCGAAGGCGACGGCGGCCGGATCGCTGCCCTGGGCCTGCTTCACGATCTCGACGCCGTTGCGCTGGCTCCAGATGGTCAGCTGCTCGACGGCGGCCGCCCGGAACGTGTCGGCGGCGCCGAGGATCACGCTCTTCCCGCCCTGCTTGAGGAACTTCGTGAGCTTCCCGATGCTCGTCGTCTTGCCGGAGCCGTTGACCCCGCAGACGAGGATCACGGTCGGGCCCGCGACGGCACGCTTCAGCTCGTTGCCGCCCGTCGCGAGCCGCTCCGCGACCCGCCGCTGCAGGAACGGAGCGATCTCCTCGCTCTTCTTGACGGTCCCGGCCTTCCAGGACTGGCGCACCTCTTCCACGAGGGCGGTGGTCGTCTTGGGCCCCACGTCGGCCTTGATCAGCACCTCCTCGAGGTCGGTCAGCAGCTCCTCGTCGAGGCGCCGCCCGAGGAACAGGACGCGTTTGAGGCCGCCCGCGAGCACGTCGCGGGTCTTCGCGAGCCCCTGCTTGAGCTTCTGGAACAGGCCCATCGACGCTCCCTGCCCGGGTCAGACCTTCAGCCCGCGTTCCTTGCGGATGCGGTCGAGGATGCCGTTGATGAACGCCCCGCTCTGCTCCGTGCTGTACCGCTTGCCGAGCTCGATGGCCTCGTTGATCGCCACCTTGGTGGGCACCTCCGGCTCGTGGAGCATCTCGTAGCAGCCGATCCGGAGCGCGTTCCGGTCGATCACGGCCATGCGCGCGATGTCCCAGTTCTGCGCCGCCACCGAGAGGATCGCGTCGATCGCGGGGGCGTGCAGGGTCACGCCGTCCACGAGGCGGCGCGCGTACTCGGACGCCTCCGCCTCGCCGGGCTTCCCCCCGACCTCGTCCTTGAGGAACGCGTCCAGCCGCTCCCGGTAGTCGCCTCCCTGGAGGTCGATCGCGTAGAGGAACTGGAGCGCGAGCTCCCGGGCGCGCGTGCGGACCCTCACGGCGCCCCCTCGAAGCGCCGGAGCGCGTCCGCCAGGCGCACGGCGGCCTCGGCCGCCTCGCGCCCCTTGTGCCCGCCCTTGCCGCCCGCGACCGCACGGGGGTCGCTGCGGGCCTCGGCCTGGGCGAAGGTGTCGGCGGTGATGACGCCGAAGGCGACCGGGACCCGCGCGGAGAGCGAGACGTCCATGAGGCCCTTCGCGACGGCGTCGGCGATCACCCGGTCGTGGACCGTCTCGCCCCGGACCAGGCAGCCGAGCGCCACCACCGCGTCGATCCCCCCGCGGGCCGCCACCACGGCCGCCGCCTGGGGAAGCTCGTAGGCGCCCGGCACCTCCACCACCGTCACGTCGGCGTCGCGCACCCCGGCGTCCCGCAGGACCTCGAGGGCCCCGTCGAGGAGCCGGTCGGTGACGGAGGCGTTCCACCGGGCCTTGAGGACCACGAGGTGAAGACCGTCGCCGCGAAGCTCGCCTCGAACCGTGCGGGGCATGGGAAGGAACGTCCGTCGTGAGGAGCGAGAGGGAGGGCCCGGAGTCTAGCCGACCCCCCGGCGTGCGCCCGCGTTTCCTCGCCCGCCATGTTTTCATCCGCGGATGGCGCCCGCCGTCTCCGTCGCCGACGCCCTGCGCCTCGTCGCCGAGGCCGCGGGTGCGCCCCGACTGCGCGTCGAGGAGGTCCCGCTCGCCGACGCCTTCGGGCGCGTCCTCGCGCGGGACGTCTACCTCGATCGCGACGCGCCGCCGTTCGACCGCGCCACGATGGACGGGTACGCGGTGCGGTCCGCAGACGTGGCCTCGCCGGGGCTCACCCTGCGCGTGATCGGCCGCATCGGCGCGGGCGCGGCCCTGTCCGGGCCGGTAGGGCGCGGCGAGGCCGCCGCGATCATGACGGGCGCGCCGCTGCCGGAGGGAGCGGACGCCGTCGTCCCGTTCGAGGTCACCGAGCCGGTGGGGGCCGCCCAGGGGCACGAG
>CAZJJQ010000448.1:0-4021 GCA_964546345.1 uncultured Planctomycetales bacterium | reverse complement strand
GGTGGGACCGTGGAGTTCGTGTTCACCCGACGGGGCGAGCGGTTGGTCGGACGCTTCACGACCGTCTCCGAGGACGGCACCCGCGCGCCCGCTGCCGAACTGGTGTTCGATCGCCTGCAGGGCGATGCCCCCGCGCCTCGCCCCTCCCCGGAACCGTCCCCGTCGCCGAGCCCGCGGCCCACCCCCTCCCCCGCACCCGCCGGCGATGGTTTCGCGGGCAGGTGGAAGGCGACCACCGATCAGGGCACCTCCACGCTCCAGGTCGAGGACCGCGGCGGAGGGGTGTTCGCGCTCACCGCGGGGGGGCAGACCAGCGTGGGACGGCTCACCGCCGAGGGACGCATCGAAGGATCGGACTCGTCCGACCAGGGCACCGTGTCGTTCGTGGTGGAGCGCGTCGGGGCCCGCCTCTCCGTGCGCTTCACCGCCGTGGGCGCCGACGGTCGGCGCGTCGAGGCGCCGGCGGTGATGTTCGACCGGAGCAGCGGCGAGGAAGCCATCGGCGGCGAGAGGGATCCGGCCGTGCTCGGCACCTGGCAGTTCGCGAACGTCGAGCACTTCGTCATGAACGTGAACCTGGTGCTCCGCTCCGACGGAACCTACCGGTTCTGGATCGAGCCCTCCGACGAGGGCCCCGAGACGGGAGCCTGGAAGACGGCGGACCGGGTGCTCTACCTGCGCGCGGACGGGGCGGGAGACTGGCGGGTCTTCGGCCGCTATGCGACCACGGACAGCGTGCTCCTCATCACGCTGCCCGACGGGCGAAAGCGTCCCTACCAGCGTCAGGGCGGGTAGGCAGCCTGCTCAACCGCCCTTGAGCAGCTCTCCGACGATGCGGGAGACGACCTTGCCGTCGGCGGCGCCCGCGAGGCGGGTCATCGTCTCCTTGATGGCGGCGCCCATGGCCGCGGGGCCCTTCAGGCCCTTCTCGGCGAGGACGGCCGCGGCGACGGCGCGGATCGCCGCGTCGTCCGGGGTCTTGGGCAGGTAGCCCTCGATCACGGCGATCTCGGCGCGCTCCTTGTCGGCCGCGTCCTTGCGGCCCGCCTTCTCGTACTGCTCGACCGAGTCGGCGCGGGACTTGGCGGCGCGGCGCAGGACGGCGATGGCCGCCTCGCCCGTCACCACGTCCTTGCCCTGGTCGATGGCGGCGCGCTTGAGGTCGCTCGCGACCATGCGCAGCACGCCGACGCGCGCCTTGTCGCCCGCCTTGAGGGCGGTGACGGCGTCGGCCTGGATGCGGGCGAGCAGGTCGTCCGGCGCGGTCACTGGAACGTGACCCGCTTGGTGCCGAGGAGCTCCGCGATCTTCTCGTCGGCGCCCTCGATGCCGATCACGTGCTCGAGCACGATGGGGGACGGCTCGCGGGGCGTCGTGAGGACCATGCGGCCCGACTTGAGGAGGATGCGCTCGAGCACGTCGGGGATCTGCTTGAACCAGCGGAGATCCTCGGTGCTGTAGCGCTTGATCTCGCCGAACAGGCCGGCGCGGTGGAGCACCTCGTTGTGGCGGAACTCCCAGTACTCGAAGCGCGACTTCACGAAGATGATGGCGTAGATGATCGAGAACACGCCGAACACGGCGAAGTAGAAGCCCGCGTTCATCTCGACGTCGAGGCGCCCGAAGAACCGCCCGATGAAGCCGAGGAAGCCGAAGTAGAGCCCGGCGAACACCACCACGAGGATGCCGAACACCGACGCGATGGAGATCACCTCCGTGAAGTCGAAGGCGATCACGAGCAGGTTGAACGCGAAGATGCACATCCAGACGGTGCCGAGGTGCTCGGGCTGCGAGGCGCCCGTGGCCGACGCGATGATCCCCATGACGAGGGAGGCGAGCCAGGTCAGGTAGAAGAAGATGACCTTCGGCATGGGCCGGACGACGACGCGCGCGTCCGAGGCGCTGCCGCGGCCCTCGGGGGACGTCGCGGGAGCGGAAGCCGGGGCGGGAGCGGACGGGGGGGGGATGTCGGGCACGGTCGCCTCCTGTTCCCCCCGATCCTAATGTGGGACGGCGGGCCGCGCACCGCCGGGACCGGGGGGGCGGCGGGGGGGCGGGCGGGGTACCCTGACGAGCGGCCATGCCCCCGCCGCACAGCCCCTTGCCGGGAACACCGGACGCGCGCACCGCGGCGTGCTCCGTCACCGACCGCGCGCTCTCCTGCCGGTCGGTGCTGTGGACGCGGGCCGAGGCCGGCGAGCGGGACTCGGCGGGGCTCCTCGAGCTGGACGTGCGCCGGTGTCCCGTCGGGCCCGTGCTCGCCGTGGACTGTCCCGAGTGGGCCGGACTTCCGTGTCGCGCGTTCGAGGCTCGGGGTGAGGCGCCTCCGACCGTGCTCGGGAGGGACGAGGCGGAGGCCCTGCGCGCCGACCTCGCCGCGGAGGGCACGCTCACCGAGCGCTACCGTCGTCGGCTGCGGCCGTTGACGGCGGCGCCGACCGGCAGGGTCGGGACGTGACCGAGCCCGTGCCGGTCCCCCCGCCGACGAGCGACCTCGGCCAGGTGCCCGAGGACGTCTACCTCGTGCTCTTCGAGGAGAGCCCCGTCCCGATGTGCGTCTACGACGAGGAGACGCTGCGGTTCCTCGCCGTCAACGCCGCGATGGTGGACCGCTACGGCTGGTCGCGCGAGGAGCTGCTCGGGCTGGGGCTGCTCGAGATCCGCCGCCCGGAGCACCCCGCCGAGTACCTCGCGAAGCGTCGCCAGGCCCACGAAGCGTCCCGCTCGGGGCGCGGCGCTCCCGGAGCGGTCCTCCACTGGACGAAGGACGCCGGTCCGTTCGACGTGGAGACGCACTGGCGGCGCATCCGGTTCCGCGGACGCGACGCGAGCCTGCTCGTGATGCTCGACGTCAGCGACCGGCTGCGCGCCGAGCGCGCGCTCCTCGAGGAGCGCACGCGCCTCGACCAGATCATCGACCAGGTACCGGCGAGCCTCTGGACCGTCGATCGGGACCGGCGGTTCACCTGGGGAGGCGGCGGGGGGATGGTCGTCGCCTCCGCGACCATCGTGGGCAAGACCCTCTTCGAGTTCTTCGGGACCGACGATCCCACCCATCCGTCGATCGCGGCCCACGGGCGCGCGATCACCGAGGGGACGCCGCAGCGCTTCGAGTTCCGCTGGAACGGCTACGTGTTCGAGATGCTCGTCTCGCCGCTGCGGGACGCGAAGGGTCGGATCCAGGGGGCCGTGGGCGCGGCCCTCGACGTGACCGCGTTCCGTCGCGACGCCGAGCGTCTGAAGGCCTCCGAGGCCCAGCTCTCCGACCTCGGGCTCCGGCTCCAGCTCCTGCGCGAGGAGCAGCAGAAGCGCATCGCCCGAGACCTCCACGACCAGCTGGGACAGGAGCTCGTCGCGCTCGGCCTCGAGGCGGCGCGCATCGCCAAGCACCTCCCGCCGGGCGAGGACGGCGTCCGCACCCGGGTGGACCAGCTCGCCGAGGGGCTCGCACGCACCCTCGAGCTCGTGCGCGATCTCGCCTCGGAGCTGCGCCCTCCGATCCTGCAGAACCTCGAGCGGGACGGGCTGCGCGGCGTGGTCGAGTGGCTCGCCCGCGACACCACCCGGCGGGCGCACCTCCCCTGCCGCCTCGAGATCGAGCCGGGCCTCGACGAGCGGCGCATCGGCCCCGACCTGGCCGTGACGGCCTACCGCATCCTCAAGGAGGCGCTCACCAACGTGATCGCGCATGCGGAGGCCGGGCATGCGACCATCGTGATCGCCATGGAGGAGGCGCACCTTCGCATGGAGATCCGCGACGACGGCAAGGGCCTGCCCGACGAGGTGCTCCGCAACCCGCGCGCCCTGGGGCTGCTCGGGATGCGCGAGCGCGCCGAGGCCTGGGGCGGGGAGGTCCGGTTCCTCAGCCTGCCCGGGGAGGGCACCCGCGTCCTCGTGTCCCTGCCGCTTCCGCCCCGAGGAGAGACCGCATGAAGGGCATCCGAGTGATCCTGGCCGACGACCACGCCATGGTCCGCGCGGGGATGCGCGGCATCCTCGAGGACGCGGGCATCACCGTGGT
>CAZJJQ010000447.1:0-4024 GCA_964546345.1 uncultured Planctomycetales bacterium | reverse complement strand
CGCCGCGACCCCGACCCCCACGACGCCGAGCGCCTCGCGCGGGCGCGCGCGACGGACGGCGAGGGGCGTGCGACCGCGCGCGCCGTGCCTCCACTGCCACCAGCCCCATCCCTGCAGCGCGACGAAGATCCCCTGGAGCAGCGCGTCGCTGTAGAGCCTCGCGTCCCCGAACACCCAGACGTAGAGCGCCGTGCTCACGATCCCGACGGGCCAGCACCACAGGCTCTCGCGCCCCGTCCACCACACGCAGAGGACCCCCAGCGCGGCGGCGACGTGCTCGACGTAGGGGGGCGGGGCGATCAAGGGGGCGGGGGAGGGGGGGGCGGCGGGGGGCGAGGGGGCGGGGGCGCGGGGTCTGCGCCCTACGGCGCGCCCGTGATACCCGGATCCGCCGCCGACCGCCACGGCCCGCGCACGCCCGCGCGCCGCGCTGGGTACCCTTTCCCGCATGGCGCACCCGACGCGGTTCCTCTTCGTCTCCACGTACGGCGGGATCCTCGATCTCGCGTGGCAGGTCCACAAGGAGGGGGGGGACGTCCGCCTCTTCGTCGAAGGGGAGACCGAACGTCGCGTGGGCGACGGGTTCGTGCCGAAGGTCGAGGACTGGAAGGCGCACGTGGACTGGGCGGACGTCATCGTCTTCGACGACGTCGAGCGCGGCGAGACGTGCGAGGCGCTGCGGAAGGCCGGCAAGGCCGTCGTCGGCGGGACGACCTACACCGACCGGCTCGAGCTCGACCGGGACTTCGGCCAGCAGGAGATGAAGGCCGTCGGGATGACGACCCTGCCGTCGTGGGACTTCGACTCGTTCGACGCGGCGATCGAGTTCGTCCAGGCGCACCCGGACCGCTACGTGGTCAAGCCCAACGGCTCGGCCCAGAACGAGAAGACCCTCTCCTACGTCGGGCAGGACGACGACGGCAAGGACGTGGTCCACATGCTGACGTTCTACCGGCGCGGCTGGGGGCGCAAGATCGCCGGCTTCCAGATCCAGAAGCACGCCTCGGGCGTCGAGGTGGCGGTCGGCGGCTTCTTCAACGGGAAGCGCTTCGTGCTCCCGGCGTGCATCAACTTCGAGCACAAGCGCCTGTTCGACGGCGAGATCGGCCCCGCCACCGGCGAGATGGGCACGAGCATGTTCTGGGCCGGGGCCAACCCGCTGGTCCGCGAGACGATCCTGCGGTTCGAGGGGCGGCTCGCCGCGGCGGGCTACGTGGGCTACTTCGATCTCAACTGCATCGCGAGCCATCGCGGGGTCGTGCCCCTCGAGAGCACCTCGCGCTTCGGCTACCCCACGATCCCGATCCAGCAGGACGGCGTGCTCTCGCCCTGGAAGGACTTCCTGGCGGCGCTCGCCCGCGGCGAGGACTTCGAGCTGCGCACGCGGCGGGGCTTCCAGGTGGGGGTCGTGATCGCCGTGCCGCCCTACCCCTTCGAGGACCCGGCCACGTTCAGGCGCTTCTCCGAGGACGCCGTGATCCTGTGGCGACGCGAGATGCACGAGGGCATCCACCCGTGCGAGGTGCGCCTCGAGGAGGGCGACTGGCTCCTGACGGGGGTCTCGGGCTACGCCCTCGTGGTGACCGGCACCGCGAGCACCATGATCGACGCGCGCAAGGAGGCCTACAACCGCGTCCGCAACGTCATGATCCCGAACATGTTCTACCGGACCGACATCGGCGAACGCTGGGCGCGGGACGGGGACCTGCTCCAGTCCTGGGGGCTCCTGTAGCCCTCGCCACCCCGCCGCGCCCACCGGGGCGCTCCTCGGGTAGAGTCGGCCCCTCGCCCTCCGGAGGATGTTCGATGCCCGGCTCCCGTCGCGCGTGGTGGTCGTTCGCCGTGGCCGTGGTCGCCCTCGTCGCGCGGGCGAGGCCGGCGCCCGCCGACGAGCCCGGCGAGACGCTCCTGCTCGAGGAGCCCACGATCAGCGCGACCCAGGTCGCCTTCGTCCACGCCCAGGACCTCTGGATCGCGCCGCGGACGGGGGGCGAGGCCGTGCGGCTCACGAGCGGCGTCGGCAGCGAGGGCGCCCCGCGCTTCTCGCCCGACGGGACGACCCTCGCGTTCACGGGGACCTACGAGGGCAACGCGGACGTCTACACGATCCCCGTGACCGGCGGCGCGCCCCGCCGGCTCACCTGGCATCCCGCCGCGGACCGGGTGCAGGGATGGACCGCGGACGGCACGCGGATCCTGTTCACGAGCCCGCGCGAAGGCGGCAAGCCGGTGGACCGCGCGTACCTGATCGCGGCGACGGGCGGCGTCCCGGAGGCGCTCCCGCTGCCGAGCGTCGGCCGCGCGGCCAGCGACGCGGACGGGCGCGTGGCGTACATGCCGTTCCCCGAGGCCACGCGCACGTGGAAGCGCTACCGGGGCGGACGCACCACCCCGATCTGGATCTACGACCCGAAGACGCACGACGTCGCCACGATCCCGCACGTGAACGCGACCGACATGGCCCCCGCCTGGCTCGACGGTCGCGTGTGGTTCGCCTCCGACCGGGGCGGCAGCATGAACCTGTTCCGCTTCACGCCCGGCGCCGAGGCGGTGGAGCCCGTGACCTCGTACAAGGACTTCGACGTCCGCGGGGTGTCCACGGGGGCCGGCGTGGTGGTGTACTCGCAGGGAGGAGCGATCCACGTGCTCGACCCGAAGTCGGGGGAGGACTCGCGCCTGCGCATCACGGTGCGATCCGACGGCCTCGGCCGCCTGCCCCGCTGGGTGCCGGGCAAGGACCACGTGCGCGCGGGCGCACCCTCGCCCGAGGGCCAGCGCGCCGCCCTCGAGGTGCGCGGCGAGATCCTCACGCTGCCGCGCGAGCACGGGGATCCCCGCAACCTCTCGAGCTCGCCGGGGGCGCACGACCGCGACCCGGTGTGGTCGCCGGACGGGAAGAAGGTGGCCTGGTTCTCCGACGAGAGCGGCGAGTACCGCCTCGTGGTGCGCGACCACCGGGGGCGCGAGCCCGCGACGTCGTTCGAGCTCCACGGGGCGGGCTTCTACCACGACCCCGTCTGGAGCCCCGACGGCAAGCGCATCCTCTTCAGCGACCGCGGCAACCGGGTCGCCTTCGTCACGCTCGAGACCGGCGCGGTCACGACGGTCGCCGACAACCCGGGCTCCTTGGGCAGCACGCAGCCCGCCTCCTCGTGGAGCCCCGACTCCGCGTGGATCGCGTTCGAGCACCGCGACCCGATCACGGCCTACGACCACGTGGACCTGTTCGAGGTCGCGACGGGGAAGGTCGTCCCGCTCACGGACGCGTTCGGCGACGCCGGCAGCCCCGCGTTCTCCCGGGACGGCAAGTACCTCTTCTTCCGCGCCTCCTCCGACGCCGGCGCGCGCCAGTTCGGGCTCGACATGTCCGCCTCGCTCGTCCGGCGGGCCAGCTCGAGCCTCTACGCCGTCGTGCTGAGCAAGGCGGGCAAGAGCCCCCTCGCGCCCCGCAGCGACGAGGGCGATCGGACCCCGAAGGCCGGCGATCGCCCGGCCCCGGGCAAGGACGCGCCCGGCAAGGACGGCCCCGGCGACGGCGACAAGCCCGCCCCCGACGGCGAGAAGGACGGGAAGGACGACAAGGAGGAGAAGGAGGGCAAGGACGCCGACAAGGACGAGAAGCCCTCCGACCCCAAGGAGGGCGACAAGCCGAAGCCGGCGAAGCCCGCCCCGAAGACGGTCCTCGACGTCGAGGGCCTCGACCAGCGCATCGTGGCGCTCCCGCTCCCCGCGGGCAGCTACGGCTCCCTGGCGGCCGTCAAGGAGGGGCTCCTCTACACCGAGCGCGGCGAGGAGGGCCCCGCGGCTCTCAAGCTCTTCGACCTCGAGGAGCGCAAGAGCAAGGACGTGCTCAAGGCCGTCGAGACGTTCGCCGTCTCCGCCAACGGGAAGCAGCTGCTCGCGAAGGCCGGCGGCGCGTGGATGCTCGTGACGTCGCTCGGCAAGGACGAGAAGCGCCTCGACCTCGAGCGCGTGCGCGTGCGCGTGGAGCCCGAGCTCGAGTGGAGGCAGATCCTGCGGGAGG
>CAZJJQ010000446.1:0-4028 GCA_964546345.1 uncultured Planctomycetales bacterium | reverse complement strand
TCTGGCGGTCCGCGGTGGGCCACACCTGGCGGACGCGGCCAGGGATCGCCTTCGTGGGGTCGGCGTCGAGGAACACGCGCGTGCGGTCGCCCGCCTCGATCGTGCCCAGGCGCGTCTCGGCCAGCTCGACCTGCACCTCGAGGGTCGCGGGATCGACGATCGTGACGACGCTGCCCCGCGAGTTGCCGCCCGCGCCCGTGGCCGCCACGACCTCCCCCACCTCGGCGTCCTTGTGCACGACGAGGCCGTCGAACGGCGCTCGGACGTAGGTCTTCTCGAGCAGGATCCCGGCCGCCTCGACGGCCTTCTCCACCTTCAGGACCTCGGCGTCCGCCGTGGCGAGCGCCGCCTCCCGGCGCGAGATCTCACCCTTCCAGGCGGTCTCGGCGGCGAGCCCGGCGCGGACGCGGCCCTCCGCCGCCTGCAGGGCGGCCTTCGCGGTCGCGGCGGCGGAGACGTACCGGTCCCATGCCGCCTTGTCGATCACCTTCCCCTGGAGGGGCTCGTTGCGGACCACGTCCTGCGCCGTGCGGTCCGCCTCGGCCCGCGCCTGGGCCACCAGGTCGGAGAGGACGGCGTTCTCCTTGCCGAGGCGATCGAGGTCGAGCCGGCTCGCCGCCAGCGACGAGGCGAGCTCGGCGCGCCGCGCCTTGGCGACCGCGAGGTCCCGCTCCGCCGCGGCCAGGTTGGCGTCGTAGTCGTCGTGCTGGATCCGGGCGATGGCCTGGTCCTTCTGGACGTGGTTCCCCTCCTCGACGTTCACCTCGATGAGGCGCCCCGAGAGCACCGTCGAGAGCGCGGCGCGACGGCGGGCGATGACGTAGCCGTTGCCGGTGACCTCGCCGGGAGCCGGCACGGCGGCGCCGGGGGACGAGACGACCGTCGTCTCGACCAGCGGCGTCGCGGCGCCTTCGGGATTCACGGCGAGCCGTCCCGTGAAGTAGGCCCAGGCTCCCGCGCCGAGGACGGCGAGGAGGAGGAAGGTGGAGGGGCCGAGCCGGCGCCGGGCGCGGGAGGGCGCCACGCCGCTGCGGTCGATGCGGAGACGGGACAGGTCCGGCCCCGCCCCTCCCGATTTCGCGACGGAAGGAGACACCATCCGGGCAGTGTACGGACCCCGCCGGGGGATGCCCCGTGCCGCCCTCGGTGCGGTCGGAATCGGCGACCCGCCCGGCCGGATCCGTCGATCGAGCGGCCCCCCCGCGCCCCCCTGACCACCCCCCGGTCCGCCCCGGCCGCCCGCTCCCTCGCGGCCCCCGTCGCCCTCCGCTCGAGGCTCGGCCCTACCCGGCGACCGGCCCTCCACCCTGGGGCGGGCGGTGCACGATCATCTGGATGCCCTCGGGCAGGAGCCCCTTCAGCTCCTCGAGGGGGCTGCCCCGCAGCGCCTTCTCCAGCTTGCTGCGCCGCGAGCCGCCGACGTGGACCTCGACGACGCCCAGGGTCACGGCGTAGTCGGCGAGGAGGAACATCGGCGAGGTGGAGATCGTGTAGAAGGTCCGCATGGGGATGTCGCGGTCCTGCGCCTTCCGGCGCGCGTACTCGAAGAGGCGGGAGGCCTCGGGGTCGAGGGCGGGGTCGGGGGCGTCGATGCCGCGCTGGTCGAGGAGGAACGACGCTTCGCGGACCAGGCAGACCACGGCCGCGGCGCCGAGCTCGGCCGCGCGGTCGTAGCCCTGGTCCACGATGCCGGTGTCGCCGCGGCTCGCGATGAGGATGCGGGGGGCGTCGGGGGGGAAGGGGACCTTCTCGACGGGGCGCGCCTTCTGGCGGTACGCGCGGAACGCCAGGCGGGCGAGCAGGCCGGAGCCGAGCACCGTGAGGGCGAACGCCAGGGCCTGACGCTTCTCGTAGGCGACGGTGATCCAGATCGCGGCCATGAGGAGCGCGATGACGAGGAGCCCCACCCGCTCGCGCCGTGTGATGCCGGCATGGGAGGAGCGGGCGCTGGCGTAGCAGTTGAGGGCGATGGCCCCCACCACCCCGATGGCGTAGAGGGCGGCGAGACCGGCGATGTCGTGCTGGAACACCAGGACGACGATGGGCGTGAGGGTGCCGAGCACCAGCGCCCACTGCGGCACGCCGAAGCGGTTGAGGCGGCCCACGCCGCGGGGCAGCTCGCCGTCGCGCGCCATGGCGAACTGGATGCCGAGCATCCCCGTGATCGCGGTGCTCGCGGCCGAGAGCAGGAGCAGGGCGAAGACCACGCTCGCCACCGCGGCGAAGCCCTTGCCCACGAACGTCTCGGCGACGATGCGCAGCATGGCCTCCTCGTGGCCCGCGAGCGCCTCGGGAGGGAGGGGGATCGCGTTCATGGCCAGCGCGAAGATGAGGTTGAGCGCCACGACCTCGAGCGCCACCGGCCAGATCGTGAGCAGGCTCGTCCGACGGATCGGCTTCACCATGATGCCGGTCATGTTCGCGACGGCCTCGACGCCGGAGAGCGCGAGGACGATGTGGACGAGGCTCGTCCAGTGCGTGCCGAGCCCCACGCGGGGCACGCTGAGCCTCGCCTCGGACAGGTGAGGCACGGCGAAGGCCGCGACCACGAGGTACGCGCCGAACGCGGCGGCGGCGATCCAGAGGGCGAGGACCCCGGCCTTCTTCGGTCCGAAGTAGTGGACGACGCCGAGGACGAGCAGCGACCCGACCGCCCAGAGCTCGGGATTCTGGAAGCCCAGGTAGTGGAAGGCGTCGAGGCTCGAGAGCGCGGCGGTGACGACGTAGTCGGCGAACAGGAGCAGGCCGCCGATCACGCCGAGGATCGGCGCACGCTCGCGCGCGGCCTGGTAGACCCCGCCGCCGTCGGGGTACGTCCGGCAGATCACCGTGTACGCCCATGAGACGACGAGCAGGAGGAGGCCCATCAGGCCGATGTAGAAGAAGGAGCCGCTGCCCGACGCGGCGAAGGCGATCCCCAGGACGTAGAGGCGCGAGGTCCCCCAGTCGCCGAAGAGCATGGGCCCGGCGTGGTACCAGGCGAGCTCCCGGGGGCGCTTGCCGATGGACAACATGGGGCGGCGGGGGACTCCTCGAGACGGACCACTCCCCCGGAGGGTCGGGGGGTGGCAGGCGGAACCCGGGCCCGGCGCGTCAGCGGTCCGGGGGGACGGGTCCCCCCGCGGGCGCGCGCGCGGGGCGCGTGGCTACGGGTTCTTGCGGACCTTCGGGCTCCGGCCCTTGCCGGAGTGGGTCTGACCCGCCTTGGTCTTGCCCTTCTTGAACTTGCCCCGGAACGAGCCGCCCCGGGTGGTCTTCTTCTTCTTGGCCATGAACGCCTCCCGAATTCGGTCGAGTCTAGCCCCCCGGCGGTCGGGACAAGAATGTCGCGCGGCCGACCGGGTCCCCGGCAGGTTCTTGGCGTGCCCGCCCCCCCTGACTACCCTCCCCCCGACGCACCTCGTGCCGGCATAGCTCAGCGGTTAGAGCGGCGGCTTCATAAGCCGTAGGTCCCTGGTTCAAGTCCAGGTGCCGGCATTCCTCTCCCCCTTGCGTAGAACGCGCGCCAGTGACCGATTGTGGCTCGTTCTCGATGGGTGCCCCTGCGGCCTCCCGCTTCGCGTCGAGATGCGAGGAACTGCCAGGAGATGCAGGGAGGGGGTCCGATCGAGCCCAAGATCGAGCCCAAGATTCCCCGCCCTTCGGCGTCGTCGCGTCGATCGCCGCGCGCCGCTCGAGCTGCGCCTCGTCCGTATAGGCCCCCATCGTGAGCTCGATGGACGAGTGCCTGGCGAGGGATTGGGCCACCCTCGGATGGACGCCCGCACGCACCAGAGCAGAGACGAACGTGGTGCGTAGTGCGTGGTGGTCCACCACCTTCCCATCCTTCCCCACCCGAGGGATGCCGGCGGCCTCGAGGTCGGCGTAGAAGCACCTGAGCGAGGGGAAGGCCCGGGGGGGGATGACCAGGGCGGCCGCGGCCGGCGCCCGCGGCAGGAGGTCCCGCTCAGCCTGGACGAGGGCGAGCACGTCGGCCCGCAGCGGGACGGAGGCGGCCTGGTCGTTCTTCGCCGACTTCGCGGTGACGT
>CAZJJQ010000445.1:0-4034 GCA_964546345.1 uncultured Planctomycetales bacterium | reverse complement strand
CTACCCAGGAGTCCAAACGGTGCGGGCCGCGCCGTGGAGCCTTGCGACTCCTCCTCCTCTATGTGGCCTTTCTCCAGGTGGGGCTTGCCGTGCCAGGGACGTCGCCGCCCCCGCGGTGGGCTCTTACCCCACCGTTTCGCCCTTGCCTGATCCCGGTCTTGCGACCGGGCCATCGGCGGTTTGTTTTCTGTTGCGCTATCCCTGGGCTTGCGCCCGGTGGGCGTTACCCACCACCTTGCCCTGTGGAGCCCGGACTTTCCTCGGAGGTCGCCCCCCGCGGCAGCCCGTCCCGCACGAACGGGGTCCATCCTACCCCGTCCGCACCCCGCGCGGGCCGTTCGCCCGGGCTTGGGGCGCATCCCCCTGCGTGCTTTCATCACGCCCGTCCGAGGCCTTGGAGGGCGTCCCCGTGCTCAGCTGCGCATCGAAGAGCTTCCCGGAGCTGGCCGAGATCGCCCGTCAGATCCGGCGGGACGTCCTCACCATGACGCACGTCGCGGCGTCAGGGCACGCCGGGGGGCCCCTCTCGGCCGCCGACTACGTCACGTACCTCTACTTCAACGAGCTCCGGCTCGACCCCACGCAGCCGCAGCACCCGGACCGCGACCGGTTCATCCTCTCGAACGGCCACTGCTCGGCGCTGCTCTACGCGGAGCTCGCCCACCGCGGGTTCATGCCCCGCACGAAGCTCGGCACCTTCCGCGACACCGGGAGCGACCTCCAGGGCCACCCCAACCGGCACTACGTCCCCGGCGTCGAGGTCGGGACGGGCTCGCTCGGCCAGGGCCTGTCCATCGGCGTCGGCATGGCGCTGGCCCTCCGCCGCGACCGCATCAAGCGGCACGCCCCCACGGGCCGCCACCTGGTCCCGCGCGTGTGGGTCAACGTGGGCGACGGCGAGCTCCAGGAAGGCCAGAACTGGGAGGCGGCCATGGCCGCCGCCCACTACCAGCTCGACAACCTCGCGGTGCTGGTGGACCTCAACGACGCGCAGATCGACGGGTTCACCCACGACGTCATGTCGATCGAGCCGCTCGCCGAGAAGTACGCTGCGTTCGGGTGGAACGTGGTCGAGGCCTGGGGCCACGACCTCCAGGAGATCCACGTCGCCGTCCAGAAGGCCAAGCGCTACAACGGCAAGCCGACCGCGATCCTCTTCCACACCCGCATGATGCGCGGCGTGACGTCCTACGAGTCGGAGCCGGGCTGGCACGGCAAGCCGCTGACCGACCCGAAGCACCTCGCGACCGCGCTCAAGGACCTCGGCTTCGGCGGCCCCGACCCCGTGGCCGAGGCCATTGCGGCCGTCGGCGGGCCCCAGGGCCACCCCGTCGCGGCGGTGCAGACGCGCCTGAAGGAGCGTTTCCCCCACTGGGAGCTCACCCGCCAGGGCCTGTCCGACGAGCTCGTGGCGCTCGGCGCCGACGACCCGCGCGTGGTCGTGCTCGACGCCGACCTCGCGGAGTCCACCCTCACCAAGAAGTTCGGCGAGAAGTTCCCGGACCGCTTCTTCGAGATGGGCATCGCCGAGAACAACATGGTGAACACGGCCGCGGGCCTCGCGCTCACCGGCCGCGTACCGTTCCTCGCGAGCTACTCGATGTTCCTCGCGGGCCGCTCGTGGGACCAGATCCGCAACACGGTGTGCTACAGCCGCTGCAACGTGAAGATCGCCGCCTGCCACGGCGGCATCAGCGTCGGCAAGGACGGCCCCACGCACCAGAGCGTCGAGGACGTCTCGAACATGCGCTCGATCACGAACATGACCGTGATCGTCCCCACCGACTACTGGCAGGCGCGCCGCGCGGTCCGGTGGGCCGCGCAGTACGACGGGCCCGTGTTCCTCCGCTTCGGCCGCGAGAAGGTCCCGAGCGTGACCACGGAGCAGACGCCCTTCGAGATGGGCAAGGCGCTCCTGCTCCGCGAGGGGACCGACGGCACGATCCTCGCGAACGGCATGATGGTGGCCCCCGCCCTGCTCGCCGCCGACCGCCTCGCCAAGGACGATGGCCTGGAGGTCCGCGTGCTCAACGTGCACACGGTGAAGCCCCTCGACGAGGCCGCGGTGCTCGCGGCCGCGCGCGAGACCGGGTTCCTCGTGACCGCCGAGGAAGGCTCCACGACGGGCGGCCTCGGCGCCGCCGTCGCGAACGCGGTCGTGCAGAGCGCGACGCCGGTCCCCATGCGCATCCTGGGCACGCCCGACAAGTACCTGGGCTCGGGCGACCCGTTCGCCCTCTTCGAGAAGGCCCACCTCACCGACCTCGACCTCATGGAGGCGGTCCGCTCCCTCGTCAAGGCCCGGGGCGTCGCGGTCCCGCGGTGAGCGGCGCCTCCGCGCTTCCGGCGCTCCCGCTCCTCGCGATCGGCCCCGGCCCCGTCCTCGGAGCCCTGGCCGTCGCGCTGGCGCTGCTCGCCGCGATCCCCTCGCGCGCGCGCGACGCCGGGCGCGTCACGATCCTGTTCCTCCTCGTGCTCGCGCCGGTCCTCGCGCTCGGGTGGGCGCTCTCGCACGCCGACCGCGCCGAGCCGCTCGCGTGGCTCGCCCTGGTGCCGGTCACGCTCGCCTATCTCTGCGTCCTCGATCTCCTGTGGGGCGTCAGCGGCCGGGTGACCCGAGGCCTCCCGAAGGGCACGCCCGGGAAGCCGGCGCCGAAGCCGGGAGGGAGGCCCGACGCAGCCCCGTGAGGGAGGGGTGGGGCGGCGGGGAGGGGGCTCTCTCGCCTCCCGCGGCGCCGCGGCCCGGCGCGCACCCGCCGCTCCCGCGGCGCCGCGGGCGCTCGGGACGTGTCGCCCCTGGCTAGCGCCTCGAATCGCCGTTGCGTCTCAGCCCCTCGGCGCGACCTCCAGCGCCCGCGGAACCAGCCGCGAGACTCCCACCGCGCGCGCACCCTCCGCTCCCGCGGCGCCGCGGGCGCTGGGGACGTGGCGCCGCCGGCGCACGCTTCGAATCGCCGTCGCGTCACCGCCCCTGGGGGCCGCAGCCAGCGCCCGCGGAACAAGCCGCGTGAAGATCCAAGTCATGCTCCCGGATCCTGTTTGCCGCGACTACGGCGCGGCAAACAGGATCCGAGAGCATGACTTGCACTGCACGAGACGCGCCGCGTTGAGGATCGCGAGGCAGTCGTTGCGCGTGAGCCGTTCGAGGCACCCGGAGCAGAAGTCCTGCTCGAGCGGCACCACGGCGTTGCCGCGCGCCTTCAGGACGCGTTCGTAGATCGCGAGCGTGGCCGCGGGCACGTCCTGGGTCAGCGCCGGGCGGGCCTTCGCCATCTCCACGCGGCTGGCGCGCAGCCCGTCGATGGCGGCGTCCACCTTGGCCTTCTCGGCCTCGTACCGCTTGGACTCGCGCGCGCGGTCCTCCTTCGCCGCCGCCGCCAGCTTCTCCTGCTGCTCGACGGCCTCCATGATCTTGAGGATCTCGTCCTCGATGCGGCCCACCTCGAGCTTGGCGTTCGCGATCTCGCTGCGGATGGCGGCGAACTCGCGGTTCGTCTTCACCTCGGACGCCTGCTGGTTGAGCTTCTCGACCTTGCCCTCGGCGACCTTCGTCTCGTTGTCGCGCAGCTTCACCTGCGCGCGGAGGAGCTTCGTGCGCTCCTCGATCGTGGCCAGCCTGGCGTCCACCGCCGCGACCGCCCGGAGGTAGCTCTCGACGGCCTTCGGCCCGTCGTGGATCTCGCGGTCGAGGCGCGCGAGCCGGTCGTCGAGATCCTGGAGAGCGCGGAGCCTGTCGATGACCTCGCGCGAAGATGCGGTCATGGGCAACGTCGAGGGTCCAAGGGGCGAAGGAGGCCGACGGGGCCCGGCCGGCCCGGGGACGCCATCGACTTCCAGGAGGGGAAAGGTAGCCCCACCCTCCCCCACCCGAAAGGGGAATGAGGGGTCGTCAGCCGGCCCGTGCTTCCCCCGGTACATCGAGGGCCGGGGGACCGGACGGTCCCGGGCGAGCCTCGGGACCCCGCCGGCGCCGCGCTCCCGTGCCCCCGCCGCCCCCGGAAGCCTCCGCACCCGGCCGGCCCGCCCGCCGGCCC
>CAZJJQ010000444.1:1934-4045 GCA_964546345.1 uncultured Planctomycetales bacterium | reverse complement strand
GGCGGCAGCCTTCGCCTTGGGCCGCCGGGCCGCAGGCCGGCCTCCGGTGCGGCGCTCCCTCTTCCGGACCCCCCGCGACATCTTCGAGCGCTACCACCCGATCCTGCGGGAAGCCAAGCGGGAGCGCTTCTTCTGCGTCCTCCTGGACGGGAAGAACCGCGTGCTTCGGGACGAATCCGTGAGCGAAGGCACCATGACGCAGGCGCTCGTGCATCCGCGGGAGGTCTTCGGCGTCGCGATGCGGGAGTCGGCCGCGGCGCTGGTGCTGGTCCACAACCACCCGAGCGGCGACCCGGAGCCCAGCGAGGAGGACGTCGCGATCACGCGGCGCTTGTGCGCGGTGGGCGAGCTGGTGGGGATCCGGGTGCTCGACCACGTGGTGATCGGGGACGATGCGTTCGTCTCGTTCCTCGATCGCGGCCTCATGCCCCTCTGACGGTCCCGTCGCCGGGATCCGCCCCGGTCCCGCCCCCCACCCGCGTACCCGCACCCGTGAGCTCGACACCGGAGGCGCATCCGCGCGGACGCCGCTACAGCCCCTCCCAGGTCCCACCGAATCTCCGGTCCACACCGGAGCGCTCCCTCCGGGCGGTGAGGTTCGCTCCTGCAAGCACCGCGGCCGGCCCCCGGAGGAGCCGGCCGCGGGACGAGCTCATGAGCTCCTGCAGGCCGACTACTTCGGCACCGCGGGAGGCACGGAAGCCGGCGCCGTCTTGACGGGCTCGGGGCCGAACTTCTCGGCGAACCAGCGCGACAGGTCGTTGGACTGCTGCTTCGCGTTGGAGATCGTCACGAGGCCGGCGATCACGAGCAGCACCGTGCAGAGGATGAGGGCGAGCAGCATGCCCGGCCCCGTCTTCGCCTCGACCACGGCGGCCGGGGCCTTGCGCTGGGGGGGCGGCGCGCCGCCCGCCTTCCGCTTCGGCGCGGCCGACGCCTCGGAGCCGATCTCCTCGGCCTCCTCACCGACGTCCTCGGTGAAGTCGATGGGCTCCGTGGACATGCCGACGTCGCCGCCACCCTGGTCGATGAACGTGTCCTGGCTGGAGATCTCGGCCGTCTTCATGCCGGCGCGACGGGTGAGGTCGGGCTCCGACAGGAGGTCGTCCGTCAGCGTCTCGCCACCCTTCTTCTTCGGGCGCGGCGCCGGCTCGTCCTCGAGACTGATCTCGGCGAGCGACGTGTCGGAGGGACGGCCCCCGCGACCGGCGAGATTGTCGATCTCGCCCTTCTTGAACTTCATCTGGTCGCCCTCGCGGAAGGCGCGGATCTCGCCTTCGGACACGAGGCGCTTCAGCCGGTTCTCGTCGATGTTCAGCTGCCGCAGAACTTCGTCGAACGTGTAGAACTCGCCGCTCTTGGACTTGGCCACGGAAGGCTCCGGAGGAATCGGCCTGCCGGGGGGGGACGGGTGTCACCGCCCGGCGCAGGCCGCC
The DNA here is from genome assembly GCA_964546345.1 of uncultured Planctomycetales bacterium. Taxonomy (GTDB): domain Bacteria; phylum Planctomycetota; class PLA2; order PLA2; family JAEUHO01; genus JAYTCP01. The sequence goes on along the minus strand of CAZJJQ010000444.1, from coordinate 2,609 downwards.
GAGGTCATGAGAGTGTCATTTTCCGGAAGAAAGATCAACCTTCTTGACGGGAAGGTCGTCGCCGCCGGGGCCGCCCCCCCCCACCCGCCGCCCGAACGCCTTGTCGTAGGCGGCCTTGAGCTCGTCCCGGCTGTTCTCCGACAGGTCCCGGTACTCCTCGAGGCGCAGGTCGTAGTCGATGTGGCGGGCCGCCATCAGCTTGATGCCGCCCCGGTCGCCCGGCTTGAACTGGTAGACGAGGACCCGCTGCTGCTCCGTGTCGAAGTAGTAGACGACGCTCTCCCCGCTGCCGACGGAGCCCGAAAGCGCGATGGCGCGGTTGTTCCAGGCCGCCGTGCCCCCGCCGGGGCTCGGGATCCCCCGCTGGTAGCCCGGTCCCGAGGACGGGTTGATCGTGCGGCCCGGCGAGGTGGGATCCGCCGGGTCGAGGGGGGGGGCCATGCCGGCGGCGGGGGGCGGATCCTCCGCCCGAGCGCTGGAGGAGACCGAGGGGAGGAAGCCGACGGCGAGGGTGGCGAGCCATCCCCCCGCCAGGAATCCGATCACCAGCGAACGGCGATCCATCGCGAACACCTCCACGGAGGACGGTCGGGGCGGGGCAGAGTCTACCCAGAATCCGCCCGCCGTCTCACGGGACGGTCACAGGGCGGCGCAGAGTACCGGGTTCGGCCGCCC
>CAZJJQ010000444.1:0-1834 GCA_964546345.1 uncultured Planctomycetales bacterium | reverse complement strand
GGGCGGCGCAGAGTACCGGGTTCGGCCGCCCGGGGGAGGCCCGAGGCCCGCGTGCGCCGGGGCAGAACCACGGCGCGGACCGGCGGGCAGGCGGGGGCTGCGGGCCGGCTGGACTCCCGACGGTCAGAGGCTCTCCGCCAGCCGTGTCGGCCCGGGGGCGTCTCCTCCGGGCAGGGAGGCCCCCCTCCCCCCGGCGCCCCCCACCCCGTCCGCCCCTTCGCTTGGGGAGGGTTCCCGCGGGAGGAGCACCCGGAAGGTCGTCCCCCGCCCGGGCGCGGTGTCGAGCTCGATCCGCCCCCCGTGGTTGGTCACGATGTTGTGGACCACGGCGAGCCCGAGGCCCGTGCCCTCCCCCACCTCCTTCGTGGTGAAGAAGAGGTCGAAGCACTGCGCCGCCACCTCGGGGGTCATGCCCACCCCGTCGTCGGTGACCCGGAGCACTGCGTGGTCGGCGGTCTCGAGGACCTCGACCTCGACCACGCCCTGATCCCGCGGGCGGGGGGCGCCACGCTCTTCGGGGTCGGGGATCGCGTCGCCGGCATTGAGCAGGAGGTTGAGGGCCACCTGCGCGAGCTCGTGCGGGTCGCCGAAGACCGGCACGGGGGCGCCGTCGAGCCCGCGGGTGACGAGACGGAGGCCGCGCCGTTCGATCCGGTGGCGCGCGAGGGCGACCGCCCGACGCGCGACGTCGGCGAGGTCGGTCGCGCGAGCCTGCACGGCGCGGGGGGTGAAGGACAGGATCTTCTTCACCGTGTCCTCGATGCGCGCGAGCCCGTCCTGCACGAGGTCGAGGTACTCCTCCGTCTTGGCCGCGTCGAGGTCTCCGCGCGCGAGGGCCCGCACCGCGTTGCGCATGCCGCCGAGCGGGTTGTTGATCTCGTGGGCGATCCCGGAGGCGAGCTTGCCCGTGGACGCGAGCCGCTGCGCGATGACCAGGTGCCGCTCGGCCTTGCGGCTGCGCTCGATGGCGTCGAGCACGCGGCTCTCGAGGTGGCTCTGGTGCTCCGCGACCTCCCGCGCCATGCGATTGAACGCCATGGCGGTGCGGTCGAACTCGTCCCCGGTCCCCGACGTGGGCACCGAGGTCTCCCGATCGCCCCCGGCCACGCGGGACGCGGCCTCCGCCAGGATCGCCAGCGGTCGGACCACCAGGCGCGAGAGGAGGGTCCAGGCGACCCCCGTCACGAGGAGCAGGCCCCCGAGGAGCGTGAAGTACAGCGCCCGTACGCTCGAGAGCTCGCCCGCGCGGGCATCCCACCGCACGTAGAGGCCCTGGCGGCGCCCTTCGGCGTAGGCGACCCCCGCCTCCCCGATGCCTCCGGAGAGGAGCATCGCGAGCTCCCCGGCGCGGACCTGGGTACGGTCCTGCTTGCGCGCCTCGCGATGGAGCTCGATGGCCCGAGCGACGTCCGCCGCCGCGGGCTCGAGGCCGGGGATCGTGACGGGTCGGGGCGTGGCCAGCGCGTCCTCGCCCTCCTCGAGGAGCACCATGCCGAGGACGTCGGGCTCCTCCCGACGCAAGGCGAGCACCTCGCGCAGGCGCGCGTCGCGCGCGACCGGGCTCGGGACCCCGTCGGAGGCGAGGCGCTGCACCCGGACCACGAGCCCGGAGGGGACGCCCGGGGACGAGGGCGGGGCCGCGAGGAGCACGACCACGCCGAGGAGGAGGACGAGCAGGTTGAGCCCGACCACCGCGGCGAGGATCTTCGTGCGCAGCGACATGGCGCCGCAAGTCTACGCCACGCCGCCCTCGGGGCAGTGGAGGCCTCGCCGACCGGCCGGAGGGCCGGCCGCGTGGCGGCCGCTCCGCCGCCCGGCGAAGGCCGGTATCGGC
>CAZJJQ010000443.1:0-4047 GCA_964546345.1 uncultured Planctomycetales bacterium | reverse complement strand
GATGGGGGCTCGTACTGTGGAAGCAGTCTCGCAGGTCCATCGCTATGACGGCTCTGCTCCCAACGTGAGGGCGCACGGCATCTGCTGGCGAGCGCCCCACCACCGATCCGCACATCATTTCAGGTAGCAGGATCGGCCGCAGGATGCGCTTAACGATCGCGTCCTGGATTGGTCGAAGCGGCGGCTGCGGATTGTCTATGTGCCGCCACTTAGACTTCCCCGGCGAGCGGACATCGCCGGGATTGTAGTAGTCTGCAACCTTGGCCGCAATTCTCTCCAAGTCCTCTCGCGTGTAACCAAGCAGATCTCGAAGTCGGGGCCAGGAGTGCACCGGCGTTGTCATCACTAGTTCGGCTCCAGCAGCACGCGGAGCAGCTCCTGGCCCATTGCCTTCGCCTGGGCCTCAGAGATCCCCTTGAGGTCGCGCTGATCCGAGCCCAGGAGCACGAGTAGATAGACCGGGACTTCAAGTACCTCCGCTATGGTCTCCAGGACCTTCAAGCTCGGCTCGCGCAAATCCCGCTCGACCAGGCTGATATGACTCTGGTCGAGCTGAGCGCGATCGGCGAGGGTCTTCTGAGACATGTCCCGCGCCGTACGCAAGATGCGGATGGCTCTACCAGGCTTCATGCGCACACCCCTTCTTCCGCGCCTGCACCGCAGGACAGGCGCAGAAGAAGACGAGCAGTTGTTTGGGCTTCCTTCATCGTCGTCACCGGATGGTTGTGGGAAGGCACACGAACTCGGACAGGAACTCGTCCAGGGCCTTTCGGGCCTGTCGGTTGTTCTTCGTCGCGAGGGCGTGGTCGGCTTCCTTGAGGGTAGAAACGATGCGCTCCAGCTGCCCAGGCTCCAACACTCCCATTCGGTCCCACGCGCTGAGCAGCGCATAGACCTGATGCAAACGACTCTTGGTCCGCATGACCAGGGTCTCCAAAGCGCGTGTAATCAAGCCGGATCGATGGATCCAGACAGGCACGCGGCCGCCACACATGCCTCGCTCGGGAGAAGGAGTGTCGGAACCCAACTGCAAATCCTCAGCCGCCCCAACAGAGGTCGGGGACGGCGGCCATGCCATGCGCCAGGGCCACCACGCCACGGTGTCGGGAGGGAGCGAGGGCTCCCCTCGGCGGGGGCGGGCGACCTTAGTGCTGGACATCGTGTTCGAGCGCCATACGGCGGCCGAACGAGGGCACTTGCCCTCATAAGCGGGCCTTGACCTCCGAAGAGGTCCGACCCCAGCAGGGCTTCATGGCCCCACTGCAACGCAAGTCCGTGTGTCGGCGTCTGGTCTGTGAAAGATCGTCTGCGCGCCTCGCGGCGTCTGGGTAGGTCATACCCCAGGGGTGCGACGTCGCAAAGGAAAATGACTACTAGTCATATCCAACTGCCGTGCCCCGGTCGCGGGGACCGCGCGGGGCGGCCGTGGAGCAGAAGGGGAGGCGTCTGGGCCGCAGGGGCACCCTCCGCCGGGTGCCCCGCTCGGCAGCGAGCCTTTAATCTATGAAAATGACTGTTTTCAACGGTAAACTGGCCCCGTGAACACCCCCTCCCCCACCCCCCCGGTGGCCCTGGTCCCCCAGGACCCCCAGGCTCTCGACCCTGCCCGGAACCCGGTCGTCGGGTACCTAGCCCGCCTGGGGAAGTCCTCCCGGCGCACTATGGGCGGCGCCCTCGATGCGATCGCGCGCCTTCTCTCTGGCGACGGAGCGCGTGCCGCGCACACCCCCTGGCACCAGCTGCTCCCCTCACACACCGGCGCCGTCCGCAGCGTCCTCGTCGATCGGTACAGCCCGGCGACGGCGAACCGCATGCTTGCCGCGCTCAAGGGAGTGCTCAAGGAGTGCTGGCGGCTCGGGCTCATGGACGCCGAGACCTTGGAACGCCTCCGGGACCTCCCCCCCGCTCGGGGCTCCCGGCTCGCGGCCGGTCGTCACGTCGGGGACGCCGAGCTCGCCGATCTCTTCGTTGCATGCGGGACCTCGCCGAGGGGGCTGCGGGATGCAGCCTTGCTCGCGCTGGCCTTCGGCGGCGGCCTGCGGCGCAGCGAGATCGTGTCCGTCATGCTCGCCGACCTGGACTTCGCCGAGGGCGGCGTGCGTGTCGTCGGCAAGGGCAACAAGGAGCGGCAGGTCTTCCTCGCGAGCGGCGGGACCGGCGCACTCGAAGCGTGGCTGGCCGTGCGCGGCAAGGAGCCGGGCCCGCTGCTGCACCCCGTACGCAAGGGCGGCCACATCATCCGACGCGCCATGTCCGCCCAGGCGGTCCACGACGCGCTGCGGGCGCTGGCGCGGACGGCGGGCGTCGAGCGCCTCTCCCCCCACGATGCGAGGCGTTCTTGGGTTGGGAATTTGCTGGATGCTGGTTGTGATTTAGCTACGGCGCAAAAGTTGTCTGGCCACGCATCACCGGCCGTCACGGCTCGGTACGACCGGCGGCCGGAGGCGGCGAAGAAGCGGGCGGCGTTGCTGCTGAGGCTGCCGTATCGGGTGCGTCCGGCCACGTAGCCTCCCTGAGAGGCAGCGCGCATCCGAGGCCATCTAGAACGAGATGCCCGGCTCCCCGCCCTGGCAACGAGGGCACTTTCGCTGGAAGACATCCGATCCATTAGCTCCGTATTCCAGGCAACAGAGACGACACATCATCTTGTACGAGTACTGACCGTGGTCGTTGCCCGGCACGTCGCGAGTACCATGGCACTCCTGACTGTTCCGATTGACGAACCCCACCTGCGTCGTTCGACTTCCGCCATCATGGAAGAACATGCACGGACTCTCCAGGTGGACAGCGCTTCAGTTGGCCTTCCGTCGCCAAGCGACGTAGACATAGATCGGTCCGGCACCCCGGCCACCGCGTGCGTCCGGAGCCGCATTTCTTACACGGGCGAACTTCTTACGGAGGACGCGGATGAGCGCGCGCTCGACGACATCGCAAGTGTGGGCGTCGTGGTGGCGGAAGATGGGGTCCAAGTGGTCGCAGCCCCAGTCGTCCCGGTGCGCCTCGCGGCGGGAGGCAGGGTTGACTGTCCTGCCGACGTAGGTCTCGGCCGAGCCTCGCAAGATGCGGGTCGCCTCCTCGACCAGATCGTCCCAGTGATCGGAGCAAAGGGGATTGTTGCCCGACTCCTCACGGCACGGGACTTTCGCGCAGGTAGGCACGCAAGAAGTGTAGGAAAGCTTCTCGGACGGTGCAAGCGATCGTGAGCGCGTCAAGGCAAGAGCGCCAGCCCGTTCAGCCCGCAGCATCTAGGGTGCGCCACCGGCACGATCAGCAGCTCCTGCCTCGCCGCCCGTGACCTTGCCACCGAGTACCTCGCCGCTACCGGCACGATGCTCGCCCACCCGTACAAGTCGTGGACCTCGGGGGCGTCGTCGTAGCTTAGAACCCAGTCCTGCCGCCGTCGCAGGCGCTCAGCCAGGCGGGCGTGGTCCTCATGCGTCATGCACTCCCGGTACAGGTCGTTCCCGACCGAGAAGTACGGGGGATCGAGGTAGATGACCGCACGTGGGCCGACCGGTCGGCCAAGAAGGTCGGCGGCATCCTCGCTCAGGACCTCACACCGGCCGTGGAGGAGGGCGTGGACACGGTCGATCTCGTTGCACAGCCGCTCTGGCCTCCACCGGCTCCCGATCCGGGTCTCCCCCCGCTGGTGGCGACCTCCGAGAGGTCCCCCCGTCATGTTGCCGGAGAACGAGGTCCGGTTCAGGACCAGGGTCTCGAAAGCGCGAGTCACGGGGTCCCCCACCGCACCCCCGCGCGCCTTGAACTCGTCCCGCAGCGCGAGCGTCGGCAGCGCCTGCTGAACGAGGGCCTTTAGCCATTCGCATCCTGCCCGGTCGCCCGCGAGGACGGCCCACAGGGCGACGACGCCGGGGTCCTTGTCGTTCGCCACGAGGTGGAGGTTCGGGTACCTGGCCGCCACATCCAAGAGGACGGACCCGCCCCCGACGAACAGGTCCGTGAATTCACTCGCATCGGTGAGAAGGGGATCAAGGAAGGGGCGGATGGAAGAGAGCAACCGGGTCTTTCCCCCGGGGTAGCGAAGAA
>CAZJJQ010000442.1:0-4048 GCA_964546345.1 uncultured Planctomycetales bacterium | reverse complement strand
TGGGAGGGGGCCCAGCACGGGGTACGCCCCCGCGCCTCTGACGGCGCACGCCCCGGCTTCACATCCCGGGCGCCCGCGGCGCCGCGCCGGAGGCAACGGCCTCGAAGGTGGCGCGCCGTTGCGCGGCTGGTTCCGCGGGCGCTGGGAGGGGGCGTAGGCGGCCTCAGGCCCCGCGCCGTTGCCTGGCTCCTCCATGGCTCCGCGTCCCGGGCGCCCGCGGCGCCGCGCCGGAGGCTCGCCCCCCACCGGCCGATCCCCGCACGGGGCCACGGGCGGTGGGGGGGACGCAGGACCCTGGACGGGGGGCGGCGCCCCATCGCCGGTTGGCTCGGAACACCGTCCGTGCGGCGCCCCAGCGCGGCGCCGACTCGGTGCTGGCACTGCGACGGTTCGCGCCCTAGAATCAGGGATGCTCGATGGATGACAGTTCTCGGAGCGACGAACCCTCGCTCTCGGAGCGTCCCCATCGGATTCCCCGGCACTGGAGCCCGTTTCCATGATCCACGTTCGCTCGTTCCGTCCCGTGCGGCGGGTGCTCGGTCTGCTCGCCGCCGGCGCGTTCACGCTCGGGTCCGTGGGCTGCGGTGGGGCGGGGGGCTCCTCGACGGGTGCCACGCTCCCGGGCGTGGTGCTGATCAACTTCCTGCAGTCCAACCAGGACAACGTGCCGCTGAACCGGTCGCTCGAGTTCCGGTTCAGCAGCCCGATCAACCCGAACACGGTGAACCCGGACTCGATCCAGGTGCGGGCGGGTCCGCTGTTCGGTCAGGCGGTGGCGGGGCGGTTCGTGGTGCAGGGGGACGTGGTGCTGTTCGAGCCCCAGATCCCCGGTCTGTGCGACCTGTCGGACTCGGGTCTGAAGCCCAACCTCGACTACCGCGTGACGCTCGTGGGCAACCCGGAGACGTTCGCGATCCGCAACCTCGCGGGGGACCCGCTGGCGGCGACGATCACGCAGACGTTCCACACGCGTTCGGACACCGACCCGGAGCTCTTCGAGGACCAGAAGCCGGGCCAGGACCCGAGCGTGGTGGGCAGCTCCCCCCTGGACGGCGCCTATCCGCAGGCCGGCTCGCCGGTCTCGGACCCCGTGATGGTGCAGCAGGGCAACAAGGTCACGATCGACTTCAGCGAGAACCTGCAGCCGTGCACGCTCGACACGACGACGGTGCAGTTCTTCCAGTACGCGACGGGAGACGTCAACAACGGGTTCGTGCCGAACTCGGACCAGACGCCCGGCGACCCCTACTCGTGGGGTAGCGGCACCCTGACGTCGCCCCCGACCCGGGTGCGCGCGACGTTCTCGCTGGAGCAGACCGCGATCCGCACGCGGCTGACGCTGACCCCGATCTTCGGAGAGTTTCCGGACAACGCCTTGCTGGTGGTGACCCTCACGAACGGGATCAAGGACCTGGGCAGCAACCCGCTGCTGCCGCACAGCTTCTCGTTCGTCACGCAGAACCGGCCGGTGCAGACGCTGAAGAAGACGTTCGAGTTCACCAACGTGACGGGCGACTTCGTGCGTGACGACTCGGTGTCCACGGGGGACGTGAACTCGTCCCGTTCGCTGAGCAAGACCCAGGGGTGGCTGCTGTTCGCGGGTGACGGCGACAACGGCTCCAACACCGGGGTGCCGTCGGGCCCGGAGAACCTGAACAACCCGGTGGGGTGCTCTGCGCCCTACTTCCAGGCCAACGACGGCAACCCTGACGACTTCGACCCGCAGAGCGACGTGAACCTGAACACGGGTGCGTCGCTCAACACGTGCACGAACACGACGGACGGTTCGAAGGCGGTGGTGTTCGAGTTCCGCACGTTCCGGATCAAGAACGGGGTGACGGTGCGCCTGACGGGCAACAACCCCGCGATCATCCTGGTGAGCGGCGACATCAACATCGAGTCGGGGGGGCGCCTGCTGGCTCGGGGTGACGGCAACAACGGCTCCCCCGTGCCGAACGGCGGCAACGGCGGCGGTCGCGTGAACGGCTCGACCCAGATCGCCGGGGGCTTCGCCACGGCCGGCGGGGGCTCCGGTGGCGCGTCGAACAACGACGGCAGCGCCGCAACGTACAGCTTCAACGGGGCCCCCGGGTACGGCAGCCCCGACTTCGGGCTCTCGCCCGGCAAGGGCGGTGCCGACCCCGTCCGCGTCGGGGCGGGCCGCGGCAACGTCTCCCTCGGCACGCCGGTGCAGCCGGCCCAGGGCGGGCGCAACTGGAACGGGCTCGGAGGTGGCGGTGGCGGGCACGCAACGGCCGGCGCCGTCGGAGCGAAGGGGACCGGCAGCGGCACCAACCCCTACTCCCCTGACGGCACCATCGATGGCGCCGGTGGGGGCACCTACGGCGACCTCGGCGGCAAGATGCCGACGGCCGAGGCCGGTTCGGGCGGCGGCGGTGGCGGCCCGACGCGCAACACGCCGTGGTACCCGAGCGGCGGGTTCACCGACCAGGGTGGTGGGGGTGGCGCCGGTGGCGGCTTCATCGACTTCACGGCGGGCGGTGACATCCGCATCTTCGGCGACGTCGATGCCACCGGCGGCATGGGCGGCGGCGGCGGCTCCGAGTTCTACGGTGGCGGTGGCGGCGGCGGCGGTGGCAGCGGCGGCGGCATCCGCATCCTGACCCCCAACAACATCTCCCTGTCGGCGACCACGCGTCTGTCGGCTGCGGGCGGTTCCGGCGGGGCCGGCGGTCCCCAGACGACCGCTCCCGTCTACCCCGGCAACAACGGCGGCGCGGGTGGCCTCGGCCGCGTGGTGCTCGAGGACAGCGACTCGGTGATCACCGGCCTCAACTCCGCCTCCGTGACCCCCAACGCGGGCTCCGCGGGAGGCTTCCACCGCGACTTCTTCGATCCCAGCCGCTTCAAGGGCGGCGGGCTGCGTCCGGTGGTGGTCAGCCAGATCATCGACGCGGGCCCGGCCGCGCCGACCTACCTGGTGCCTGCGCAGGACTACATCAACCCGCCCCAGCCTGCGCCCTCGGCTCAGCGCCTGGACTTCGTCTGCGGGGTCCCGCAGGCCTCGAGCCTCGGGCTGAACCGCACGGCGATCTTCGTCGAGGCGCAGGGCTACGACGCGAACCCCGACGGGACGGTGAAGACCATCAGCGCGACGGGGTGGAAGACGGTGGGCTACTTCAAGGACTCGGGCAACGAGACGACGCCCACCTGGGTGCCGAGCGCCATCCCGGGCGACGTGACGATCGTGTCCGGCAACACGGGCGGGACGATCGCGTCGGTGAACGGCAAGACGTTCATCCAGTTCCGCATCACGTTCTTCCTCAAGCAGGGCACGGGGCCCTTCGACCCGGGGGCCTACCTCGATCGCTGGGACCTGTACTTCCAGTACAACCAGTAGCCGAGGCGGCCGGCGCCCTCTCCCTCCCCGGGGGGGGGCGCCTTGCCGGGCTGGGATCCGTGCTTCCGGGGTGGGCGGTGGGGAAGGGGTGGGGGCGGCGGAGTCGGACGGCGTCGCCCGGGTCGCAGGCTGCCGGCACGTTCGCCCGGGACGTGCGGTGGAGTCGCTGCCACGGGGAGACCGGGGGGCTGCTGAGCTGCGAGTCTCCCGGGGGCACCCGGGGTGGATGCTCGCCTCGCGCTTCTCCGTTCGGTACACTCCCGAGGCTTTCGTCTTTGCCGGGGGGCCTGAGCGGCTCCCCCCTCGGTCTCGACAACGCTGCGGCCTCGTGCCCCTCGGAGTTTGCCTTCATGAAGGACTTCCGGACGTCTCGACGGGTTCGCTCGATCGCGGGCGCCCTCCTGGTCACCGGCCTCACCCTAGGGGGTGTGGGTTGTGGTGGATCGGGTGGATCTGCGACGGGGGCGACGTTGCCCGGGGTGGTGCTGATCAACTTCCTCCAGTCCAACCAGGACAACGTGCCGCTCAACCGGGTGCTCGAGTTCCGGTTCAGCAGTCCGATCAACCCGAACACGGTGAACCCGGACTCGATCCAGGTGCGCGCGGGACCGTTGTTCGGTCAGGCGGTGGCAGGGCGGTTCGTGGTGCAGGGGGACGTGGTGCTGTTCGAGCCCCAGATCCCGGGTC
>CAZJJQ010000441.1:2367-4051 GCA_964546345.1 uncultured Planctomycetales bacterium | reverse complement strand
CTTGGGACTCTGAACCCGATGGGGGACACCCTCCCCCCCGGGGGGGCGACCCGTTTACGACATCAAATCCCTTCGGCCGCTCCAATTCACGTGCGCGCCGTTGCGGCCCGCTGCACCCCGTTGCGCCACAGGGTGGGGTCCTCTCGGGAATCGGGGATCCTCGGCAGACGACCATCCCGCGCCTCAGGACCGTCCTTCCGCACATCTCGAGCGCGGCTCGGGGGGGCAACCGGCTGCGGGAGTTGAGCTTACCCTCTCGGTCGAGTCCGAACTCTGCCAACTGCCTTCGCAGCTCAGGCCCCAGCTGCCAATTCCAGGGAGCGAACTCGTCAGGCTACGGTGTTGGTCACCGGGACAGACTGCGGGGGCACAGAGCTGTCGCTCACTTGGACGCTGACCTGTGTCCCTGGAGGAGTTCCCGGCGGCACCGTCACGCGGATCGGCGGCCCCAGCAGGACTTTCACGCCCGGAGGGTTCGGCGGCGACGGGTACGCCACCACCTCGATCGGCATGACGCCACCTTGAACCTGGATCGTGAAGCCTGCCGCGGCAGGGAATGGCGATGGAGTGGCAATTGCGTTCACCGAAGACCTCCCCGGAGGTGATGGCCAGTCACCTCTTCGACCACGAACGCAGGAGCGCTTGAGCCTGTTCTCGGATCACGGGGGCCGCTGCTCTGGTCAGATCCTCCACTCGGGGCAGAAGCGAGGGGGTGCCCCGATCTACCTCGCAGATGTGGAGAGCCAACTTGAGACGGTGTTCGTCGGTCGTGGTCAGGTCCCAGGCGGTCAGAAGGAGCGCCAGGTCCTCCCTTACGTCTCCGCGAGCCGTCGCCCAGCAGTCCTGGAGTCGGGCTCTGTACGCCGACCAGTCAGCTCCCGCGATGAGGGCTCCGGCGGCGACCATCGCCGCGGGGTCGGAGTCCGCGAGAGCGCGGTCGATCAGGCTCGCGGGCGGCTCGGTGACTCCGGCTCTCCAGAGCGCGCGGGCATGGGCCAGGGCAGTAACGATCGGCACGGAGAGATCCGCGACGCGATGCCGCGAGAGAGTGCGGGTAGCGACGAAGGCCGGGAACCTCGGCGTGAGCGCCGTCTCCAGCCTCCAGTCGCGACTCGTCTGAAGGTGCGCCACGACGGAGCGCGCCCCGGGTTCCCCCCCGCGGTCGAGGAGCAGGGCTGCAGCCCTCTCTCGAACCCCCGCGTCGGTGTCGGTCCGGAGCAACTCCTCGAGTTCCTCCCCCGGGTCATAGTCCGGATCGAGCGAGAGCGCGAAGAGGGCCTGTTGCCTCACCTCAGGTGCATGATGCCGGACGAAGGGCAGCACCTTCTCGGCGGGTAGCACACGCCCATGTGCTGCTGACTCCACCGTGAGCCCCGAGAGCACCGCCATGAGGGTCGCTGTCCGGCGGGCATCCAGGGCGCTGACGAAACCTCGTGCGTCGTCGGAGAGATTCGCGACTACGAACGGCGTCTCGAGATCCTCCTGCGCGTGCGAGAGGACTTCCTCGAAGGAGCTCCGAGGGAGGGGGACCCCGCTCCAGGCCAGGGCATGCAGCGCGGTCCGGCGCACCAAGCTGGATGGATCCTGGAGCGCGAGCAGGTAGCGCGCGCGCAAGGACGGGTCGGTCTTCAGCAGCTCGTACTGGGGGGGGGCCCTCTCCGGGAAGATCGCGCGGTGCAGACCC
>CAZJJQ010000441.1:0-2357 GCA_964546345.1 uncultured Planctomycetales bacterium | reverse complement strand
CGCCCGCCCCCCCCGCCCCGGGGGGGGGGCCCCCCGCGGGGGGGGGGGCGCGGCCCCCCCCCCCCCCCCCCGCGACCGGGTCTCGCGGCGCGGGAGCGGGGCGCGGACCCCGAAGCTGCCAAAGCGCGCCGAGGAGGGCGAGTGCGAACACGGCGAGCCCTACGTTGCGCTTACGACGATGCCGACGCTCCGCCACGACCGCAGCGAGGACGATCTCATCCGCGCGGTTGACGTCCAGGGCCTCGATCGGGGCTTCCTGGCGCGCACGCGCGAGCAGGCCGTTCAGGACGAAGAGCCCCTCGACGGGGCCGCGGCAGCGCGCGCACGATGCTACGTGAGGTTGATAGAAGGCTGGGTCCTCCAGGAACCTGCCGTCGGCAAGGGCCTCCTCCACGCGTTCGCACCACTCGCGGCGGTCCATGTGCATCTAGCCCTGGTCCTCTCCAAGAAGAACGCTCATCCACTGCTCGAACTCCGGCGCAACTCGTCCTGATCGAAGGCGCGCCATCCCACGCACGAGATTCTGGTGAACGGTGTTCAGCCGCATTCCGAGAATGCGGGCTATCTCCTCCGATGACAGATGGAACAGATACCGAAGCGAGAGAACCTCTCGCGGTCGACGCGGAAGCTCCTCCATGGCAAGGCGGAGCGCGGTTCGCGCCTCGTCATATCGGCCCTCGGGCTTCACGGATCGAGCCGCAGGATCGGCGCCCGGTGGGAGTGGCTCTGGTCGCCGCTTGCGCCGCGCGCTGAGGCAAACGTGAAGGCAGATCTTGGAAAGCCAAGGGTAAGGAGGGCGATTCGGATCGTATCCTCGCGCTCCCCGATACCCGCGCAACCACACCTCGCTGACCGCGTCGTCCGCATCTACGTCGGACGGGAGGATCAGCCTCGCCTGCCGCGAGAGCTGTCGAGAGTGGCGGCGGTAGGCTTCGGCCCAAGCTCCGGGGTCCCTGTCCCGCAGGGCCTGGCGAAACTGTGCTTCATCCATCGAGGAGGAGCGCCAGGGGTCTAGGCCGCAGGGCCGGCGAGCCTGGGGCCGGGGGAGGGGCGGGAGGTCACGGAGCACGGGACGCGCAAGTTCATACGTACGAGAGCTGGGAACCTGACACGGAATCTGCGAGTTCTGCACGGCGGGTACGCATGGGGAACCGCCATCGGTCCAGGTCGTTCATGGTCCTCGAGAGGGACTGTCAGGTTCTCCGGATGAGGGCGGTATCCTGTACGCGTGAGGGCGACCGGCCTTCCGCTCGGTGCAACCCAACGTAAGTCGCCTGCGGGGCTGGATGGAGTGCGAGAGGTTGGCAAGCGCCGGGGCAAACGGAAGCTCCGATCATGCGGCGCACGCTCGGGCATCTCGTACCGTTGGAGTCGGGGTCCGATTCGGTCGCGGCCAGGGTCCGTCCCTGCTCGCTCAGTCATCCATGCAACCCAGACCATCGACCAGCCGTCGAGGCGGCTGGAGTAGGGAGAGGCAACATGCTCAGGCGAGGTGGCGCTACGTTCTTCTTTCGATTCACTGCCGTCGGAGCATCGCTGCTCCTTCTGGCTGGAAGCGTCGCTGCGTTCACTGCGAACCAGATCCAGGACATCTGCAGCGCTGTCGCGGCCGGCATCGCTGGGGGGACTCTCCAGCAGCCTGGCGGCAACGGAACGCCCATCCGAATCAACCCTGCGGCGACACCGGCCCAGATCTCCGCGTTCACCGACACGTTGCGTGCGCTCAACATCAACGATGACGGTTGCTTCAACTGCCCGGGCACCGGCACGCGGATCTGCTTCGCTGCGAACACGGCTTCAGGCGGAGGTGCGGCTGCGACGGGGGATGCCCAGGCCGACATCGTGATAGCCCTAGGCGGCAACTCGACCGGCTCCTCGGCCGGTGGTGACGCGACCGCCGACTCGTCCGCCACCGGGGGCGCGGCGGCGATTGCCGATGGCGGCGATGGCCGGACGAACCCCACGGGCACGGGCTCGAACGGAGGGGCGGGCACCGCGACGGGAAACGGCGACTCCCACGGGCAGGGAGGGAAGGGTGGCGGCGGCCAGAACAGCGGCGCCACGGGGGGGAGCGGTTCCGCAACCACGACGACCGGGGGGCGGAACGCCACCGCGGAGGGCGGCGCTGGCGGCGACCCGGCAAATGACGCGGCGACCGGGGGCACCTCGGGCAACGCCACCGCTACGGGACCCAACGGCGTGGGTGGCACGACGACCGGGTCGGCCGGACAGGCTACGGGAACCCCTGGAACCCACGGTACGAGAGGGACTCAGACCGCATCCGGGGGGACGAGCACCACGACCAACCCGCCGGCACGCGCGGCCGTTGGCACCACGCGCGGCAAGAAGGCCGAGCC
>CAZJJQ010000440.1:1286-4068 GCA_964546345.1 uncultured Planctomycetales bacterium | reverse complement strand
TCGCCTTCGAGCAGCGGCCCGCCGACGGGCCCGACGCCGCGCTCGAGCTCGCCGAGGACGGTCAGGGGCCGCGGTCGTGCCGCCGACTCCTGCACGGGCGCGACCTCCTGCTCGGGCCGCCGGCCCGCCTCGCCCTCGCGAAGGCGCTGTTCCGGCGGTCCTTCACGCGGTGGCGGGCCGCTCGCGACGCGGGGATGGACGCGACCTCCATCGAAGCGCTCTACGACTCCTTCCTAGCCGCGCTCGACCTCTACAGCGCCTCCGGGCCCGACCCCCTCGAGCGCGTGGACGACGCCGGGCGCCGCCTCGTCATCGACCGATGGCTCACGACGGCGCTCCGTGACCTGTCCGAGCCCCCTTCCGACGAGGAGCGCGCCGCCCTCCGTGCCGCGCTCCAGCTCGATCCGCGGCAGCCCGCCGCCGGGGCCTCCCCGGCCGGGGATCAGGGCAAGTAGCGCGCCAGCGCCCGCCACTCCGCGTCGAAGTCCGACGCGTCGCGCACCGTCGCCGCGAGCTCGTTCGTGAAGTGCTTCGCGAAACGATCCCGCACGCGCGTCTTGATCACGGCCAGCTGCTGGGGATGCACACGGAGGACCGCCGCGAGGTCGGCGCTGCCCTTGCCGTCGGTGCGGATGAGGTCGCGCAGCACCACCCCGTCCCGCGCGGACGCCGCCTCGACGTCGGCGATCGCCCTCTCGATCGCGATCCGGACCCACTCCCGGTCGAACGCCTCGTCGTCGTCCCCCGTGCCCCCGGGCGCGGCGGGCTCGCGCGCGAGGTCCTCGAGCTGGGCGACCCCGCGACCCGGGCCCGGATGCCGCACCCCCGCGTGCTCGTGCTCGACCCGGTCGCGCACGAACCGCTTGAGCAGGACCTGCACGAACGCACGGAACCGGCCCTTGTCCGGGTCCGCGCGCCCCAGCCAGTCCTTGTCGAGGCACGCCACCCAGAACGCCTGGACGAGGTCCTCGGCGTCTTCGGCCGGGACGGGGCGTCCGCGCGCCCGCGTCAGCAGGCGCCGCGCCTGGAGCAGCAGGGGCGTGCGGTAGCGCGCGATCAGGTCGTTCCACGCGCCCTCGGCCTCGCGGGGGGCCGTCTCGGCGATCGTGGCGAGCGTGGACCAGGACGTCCGCGTCCACAGGTCCTGCCGCGGGGGCGTCGATCCGAGGAGAGGCACGGCGAGTCCTCCGCTGTAGAGCGGGATGCTCGTGCCCAGCCTATCCGCACGCCCTCCGCCCCCCGTGTTTCCCGAGGGCGGCCGGGGGTCGGGAGTGGGGGGGCGCGGGGGGGAAGGGGACCGTGCCTGGACCCCGATCCCTCGACGAGCCGCCGCGCGGCACGAGCCCCGAAAGCGAACCCGTACGTGCCGACGGCGATTGCTTCACAGCCCCAGGGGGGCGCGGGGGGAAGAGGACCCCGACGCGGGGGCGGAGGCGCCGATGCCCTCCGCCCCCGGCCGCGTTCCCCGTCGCCGGAGGCCTTGCATTTCCGCCGGCCGCACCGTCGGGCGGCCGGGCCTGCCGCGCGCCTTCCCGAGCCTTCGCGCGCGCATCCGTCGTCGCGTGCCGGGCACGCGGGACCTCCGGGTCCTTGGAGCTCCCTACTTCGTCGCGCTCACGAACCAGTACGTCGCGCTGCCCGGCCACACGGAGCTGAGCCACAGCATCGGCGTGCCGGCCGGGATCTCGCGATCGACGTCCCACACCACCTGATAGGTCTGGTTCACGGGCTCCCCGGTCCGCAGCGTCGAGTTCTCGTAGAACGTGACGCCCCCCCCGTGGATGTCGCCTCCCAACCGGAAGTACGTCGCCGAGAAGTCGCCGAGGTAGCCGTGAGCCAGGGTGAGGGTCAGGCGGTCGCCCGGATGCAGATCGACGAGCGTCGCCTGCACGAGGTCGAGGTCGTCGGGCGCGCCCGTGACCGTGAGCGCGTACGAGCCGCCGAACGCCGTGGACGGCCCGTAGGAGGACGTCGGGCCCCGGTCGCTGTCGAGCAGGCTCCAGCCGGCGGCGGTGAGGACCTCGACGCCCCCGGGGCCCGACCCACCGCTCCCGCCCTCGAGACGTGCCAACAGCCAGTCGCGCACGGCGTCCATGGAGGGCGTTCCCGG
The DNA here is from genome assembly GCA_964546345.1 of uncultured Planctomycetales bacterium. Lineage (GTDB taxonomy): Bacteria > Planctomycetota > PLA2 > PLA2 > JAEUHO01 > JAYTCP01. Next base: position 1,958 of record CAZJJQ010000440.1, on the reverse strand, counting down.
CGTGTGCACGCCGGTGTGATCGTCCGTGGGGGGCAGGGAGGAGAGTCCCGTCGTCGTGCCGTCGGTGCGGACGTTGAGGACGTTGTCGTACAGGGTGGAGGGCGACTGGACCTCGAACCCCTCCGCCACGCAGGAAGGCACCAGGTTCGTGATCCAGGGATCGCCGGGCGTGTCGCTCCCGACGGGGCCGACGCCCGTGGAGGACCCGTGCGTCCCGGTGAACCCGAAGGCGTTCGTGTCCAGGTCGATGAGCAGCACGCGGCCCACGCCGAGGGTCGCATTCAGGTCCCGGAGCGCCGCGTGCGCCCAGACGCCCCCGTGGCTGTGCGCCACCACCACGATGCGGGTCGAGGCCGGCCATCGCTGCGCGGCCCAGGTCAGATCCGCGAGCAGCCGCGGGTAGCCGGGGCCGGCGAACAGCGCGGTACCGCCTGCCTCGACGTTCTCGTCGTGATCCGCGTAGAAGAAGGACTGCGCGGTGCGGGTCGAGCCCTTCGCGAGCGCATGCAGGTACGGCCCGGCGTCGTCCAGCCGGGACAGGTACTCGTCCGAGATCTGCCCGTCGGGGGGGCCGTCGTGCCCGCTCACCAGGAACAGGGCCACGTCCGGCGCCGACACGTCCTGCGGGCGCGGCCCCGTGCCCCGCCACGACTCGACGTCGGTGACCTCCCA
>CAZJJQ010000440.1:0-1186 GCA_964546345.1 uncultured Planctomycetales bacterium | reverse complement strand
GCCGCCGTTCTCGGCCCTCCCGAGCCGCCAGAGCTCTCCCTTCGGGTCGAAGCGGTCGTAGCTGGTGACCGTCGCCGAGAGGAACTGCCCGGATTCGGTCGCCCGGAGGGACATCTGATCCACCGTCGGGAACCCGTCCTGGTTCGTGCGGGGAGATCGGGTCGGCGTGATCGACGTCGTGACGGTGCGGTCCCCGGAGAGGGTGAAGTGCCCGTTCGGGTTCGTCTGCTGCCCTTCTCCCGCGTACGTCCAGCGGGTGGTCGCGCCGGGCGCCGTCATCTCCGTGCTCGGGAAGGGATCGGTGAACGACGGCCCGGCGGACGCGGCCCCTCCCCCTCCGCATCCTGCGGCCAGCAGGGGGATCGCAGCGAGGAGGAGGCAGAGGGCGCGGGGGCGCGAGCGGGGTCTCGGCGTCTTCATGGGGGGGGCTCCTGCCTCCCCCTTGGGCAGTCGCCCCTCCCCCTTTCACGCGTTCCGTGGCCCCCCCGCCGACGCGGGATCCTGCCCCCGCCGCCCCCAGCCTTCCCGGACCGGACCGCCCCGCTTCCCTCTCCCTCCCCCCCGGTCAGGGGAAGATGACCTCGAGGGCCGAGACGTCGTCGTCGAAGCCGCGGCCGGCGGCGAGGCGCTCGGCACGCGCGATGCCGGCCTCGAGCGGTGGCGCCGCGTCCGGCGTGGGCACGCCCATGTCGGCGGCGAACTCGTCGTAGCCGTAGGCCGAGCCGTCGCCCTTGCGGATCTCGTAGAGCCCGTCGCTGTAGACGAAGAGCCTCCCGCCGGGGGGAACGACGGTCGAGAGCGTCGTGTACTCGAGTCCGGGCAGGATGCCGGGCATCGGGCCCGTGGAGTCCAGCGCCTTCGGGGCCGGCGAGGGCGGCGCGAACAGGAGCGCCGCGGGATGGCCACCACCGGCCCACCGGAGCTCGCGCGTCGAGGGGCGGAAGACGCCGTACCAGATCGTGAAGAACTTCCCGCCGTGCGACTCCATGGTGAACGTGCCCCCGAGCCCGGCGAGCACCTGGCCCGGGTCGCGGAAGTCCGTGCCGGGCAGGGAGCGCGCGCGCAGCACGTTCAGCACCGAGACGCCGAGAAGGGCGGCGCCGACGCCGTGGCCGCTCACGTCGAGGAGGTAGACGACGAAGTGGTCGTCGTCGAGCCAGTGGTAGCCGAAGGCGTCGCCGCCGAG
>CAZJJQ010000439.1:0-4072 GCA_964546345.1 uncultured Planctomycetales bacterium | reverse complement strand
GGCTCGGGCGCCGGGACGGGCGCGGGCGGCGGGGCCGGAGGGGCGTCGTCGGCGTGTGCGGACCGGAGGCCGGACGTCAGGACGGCGGCGATGCCCAGGCACAGGCTCGACCGGAGGTAACCGCGCATCGCCATCGAGGACGTCTCCCGCACCCAGGGACCGCAAAGCGCGGAGGATACCGGCCCCCCACCGCACGGGCAACGCAGCATCCCGCATGTCCCTGGATCGGTCGGCCGCTCGTCGCCCTCGACGTCCCGGGGGACGGGCCCCGGTCGGGCCCCCCTCGCCGAGGGCGCCACCCCCCGAGCGGCCCCGAAGCTCCGGCCGCCGAGGGCCTCGCGCTCCCCGCCCTGGCGGCGCCGAGCCCCGGGCCCGGCCCTCGGCGTCAGGCTCGCGGGCGGGAAGGTTGGGGCCTGCGGATGCCCTGGAGCCCGCCTGTGGGGCGGGTTCCAGCGAGGTGGAGGGTCGGCGCCTCCCTGCCTCGACGGCGTGCAGGGTCGAACGGAGGGGGGACGCGTCCGACGCGGCGGGGTATAACGCCCGCCCGCCTCGCGGAGAGGTGGCAGAGTGGCCGAATGCACCGGCTTGCTAAGCCGGCGTACTCGCAAGGGTACCGGGGGTTCGAATCCCCCCCTCTCCGCCAATACAACCCCCGACGTGTGGGGGGGTTACGTGGATCGCCGGGCCGTCCCCCTCGCGCGCTACAAGGGCTCTCAAGGGCCCACGTCAGCAGATCCACGTCAGCAGAGGAGCCTTACATGGCCTGGATCCGCGGGCAGCCCAACGTGAACGGCCCGAGCCCGGCACGGCGATTTCGCAGCGCTCGGCCGTGACGTGCGCCATTCGCCGTACGATTCGGGGTCGGCGGCGGCACACGCGAAGGAGCGGCGCTCGCGCAGCATCGGAGGCGACGATGGACTCGAGCCGACGAGGGACCGGACGCGACGCGCGGCGCCGTGCGCTCGCGGCGAGCGCCGCGGCGATCGCGGCGGTGGCGCTCCTCGCTATCGGGTGCGAGACGGCGCAGCGCTCGCGCGAGAACCCGGGCCCTGTGCGACCGCCCGGGTCGGCGCCGCCCGAGGCCGACACTCGGCAGACTGACGTCCTCCTCGTAACGAGGACGCCGACGTCCACGCGCCGCAACCTCGTCTGGTGCGCGACGATCCAACTCGCGTGGGACGAACTGGTCCGCGCGAACCGGACGGTGTGGGGAGAGAAGACGGCTGCGGACCGGCTGGGGCTGTCAAACCCCTTCGACAAGGGCATGCGCCTCGGACCGCCCGCGCCGTCCGAGATCGTCGCCGAGCTCAATCACGGGCCGTTCCCCGCGTCGGACCTCGACGAGACGTCATACGTCGTCGAGGCGGGACAGGTGAAGAGCGGCGTCTTCGAGAAGTTCCAGACGAGGCTCGCGAAGATGCCGGGCGCGTCGTTCCCGCTCTCGCTACCCTCGCTCGACCCGGAGGACGTCGCGGCGCTCTGCTACCTGAGGAAGGACCTCCCGTTCCGGCAGCCCTTCCATGTCCACGAGGAGCCGCTCGCCTTCGCGGGCGGGCCATCGCGCATCGTCACCTTCGGGATGGACCCCGACGCGGAGGGTGGCGAAGCGTCCTCGATGGCGCGGCAGGCGGTCCACCACGAGGACGGCGATGCGTTCGCGGTGGAGCTGCTGCCGAAGGCGGGCACCGACCGCATCGTGCTCGCCTCGATCCCGAGACCCACGACGCTCGAGGACGGATGGCTCGCGACGGGGAAGCTGCTCCAGCGGCCCGGCGAGCCGCTCTTCGCCGGAGCGGAGTTGCGCATCCCGAAGATCGACTTCGCGACGACCCGGACGTTCACCGAGCTCATCGGCGCACCTCTCCTGGACTACCCACCGCCCGCGCAGATCAAGGACGCGCGTCAACGCAACGAGTTCACGCTCTCCGAGCAGGGCGCGCGGCTCGTGTCGGCGGCCGTGGTCGCGAACTCGTGCTCCGCGCCGGCACCGCGCCGCCGTCTGCGGCTCGTGTTCGACCGCCCGTTCCTGCTCGCGATGATCCAGAACGGGGCGACCCGGCCGTACTTCCTCTGCTGGTTCGAGAACGACGATCTGTTCGTCAAGTCGCAGAGGCACTAGCCTCCGCTGCGTTCGACGGTGAGGCTCGTGGCGTACCACATGGAGGAGTCTCGGAGCCTCCTCGGGGAGTGCCGGATGGGCCCGGCGGGGCAGGGTGCTCTGCGTCCGCGTCAGCAACGGCGTCAGCAAACGCGGGTGGCGCTGACCCTTTTCGCCCCTATTGCCCCTTTTGCCCAACGAGGTAAGTGTGGCCCACCGTGCGAAGGAACGCCCGAAGCCCCGAAAACACGCGGTCTTGGTGCGATGACGCTCGCCAGATTGCTAAGCCGGCGTACGGGCAACCGTACCGGGGGTTCGAATCCCCCCCTCTCCGCCATTAGCCCAACCAGACCCACTGGGAGTGGGCTTCGTCGCGCGCCCGTGCGGGGGAATCCACGCCAGCGCCCGTCCTGCCTTGGAAAAGAAGGCCGGTGTATCCCGGCACCGGAAGCCGTACACCGGCCTCGGCGAAAAAACGAAACCAGCCCGCGCCGCGGCGCACAAGTCCGTGACGTAGGACTGCGGGCCACGCGTCTCGTCGGGGGTAGCCCGGAGAATGCGCGGGACGTGCTTCTCGTCCCTCGATCCGCACTGCCGCCCTATCCGGACCAGCTCTTCCAGCCGCGCCCGGGCTTCCTCTACCTCGACGAGAGTGGGCAGATGGACGCCGACCGACGCCGTCCCGAGGCCGTTGAGGTCCAGGTCATCGGCGGCGTGATGATCCCCGACTCCAACAGCGACCGCGACATCCTCCGGGTGCTGGTGGATGAACTGCGGCGGCGCGTCCACGGTTCTGAGACGTGCCGCGACGAGGTCAAAGCCAAGCACCTCAGTTCGGACGACCGGCACTTCCTTCGCCGAAACTTCCCGTCGGACTGGATCGTCTGTCACCGTGCCGTTCGGGTCACCGTGAAGGAGGTCGAGGCGGTCCACGCCGGGCTGGTGAAGTTCGGCGAGGAGCACATCACGCGCTTCAGGGCCGACCTCGCCGAGATCGGCATCGACATCGGCCCGCTCGAGGAGCAGTACCGCGCCGAGGTCCAGCGCAACCCGCTCTGCGTGTGGATGCTCGCCAACATCTACGACCAGACCGCCAAGTGGTTCCGCCAGAAGAGCATCCGACCGCGCTTGACGGTCTACCTCGACGACAAGATCCCGCGGAAGTCGCGCGACCTGCTCCAGTTCCTAGGCCGCAGGTTCATCTACACGGCGTTCCCGGAGGTCTACCGCGGCGAGAGGTTGTTCGAGTTGTTCGGCGGCGCGTCGGCCGACTTCAACTGCTCGGTGCGCAGCGACGCCGAGATCGACGGCCTGATCCTCGCGGACATCTTCGCGAACGCGGCGAGCCGCGTCGAACGGGGCGACGATCCCGACGGCTCGTACCGGCGGCTGCTGCCGCCGCGGGAGCCCGCGTCCGGGAAGTACGGAGTCGGGTGATTTTTCCGCAACTCGACGGCTCACGGGGCCGCCGCAGGTCGATGCTGGCGTGGCATCGCAGCCGCACGGGGAGGCGTTGGGGGTCGCCAGGGAAAGGCCGGAAGGACCCCACCGCAGCACCGGACCGGAATCTACGATCCCGGGGGCTGCCCTCGCGCGAGTAGGCAGAGTACGGAGTCGGGTGATTTTTCCGCAACTCGACGGCTCACGGGGCCGCCGCAGGTCGATGCTGGCGTGGCATCGCAGCCGCACGGGGAGGCGTTGGGGGTCGCCAGGGAAAGGCCGGAAGGACCCCACCGCAGCACCGGACCGGAATCTACGATCCCGGGGGCTGCCCTCGCGCGAGTAGGCATGTGGAGGTCCGCATGCCTAGACGCCCCCGCCTCGACCACCCCGGCCTGCTGCACCACGTCATGAACCGCGGCATCGCCCGTCGCACCGTCTTCGAGACACGCGAGGACGTCCGGGCGTTTCTCGCCCTGCTCGCCCGCGCCGTGCGCGAGGGACGGATCGAGGTCCACGCCTACGTGGTCATGA
>CAZJJQ010000438.1:0-4090 GCA_964546345.1 uncultured Planctomycetales bacterium | reverse complement strand
CCACCCCCGGTACGCCTCGTCCCCGTCGCCGACCTCTTCGAGCGCTTCGCCCGCCTCCGCCTCCTCGACGCCGGGGCCGTCGAGCGGATGCGCCGATCCCTCGAGCGTCACGGTCAGCTCGCCCCCATCACCCTCTGGCGCGACGGCGACGCGCTCCAGGTGGTCGACGGCTTCAAGCGCCTCCACGCCGCGCGCGCCCTCGGCCACCGCGAGCTCCGCGCCGCCGTCGTCGGCGACGACGCGGTCGCCGCCACCGTCGCCGTCCTCGCCCTCAACGACGGCGGCGGCGTCAGCGAGATGGAGGAGGCGTGGCTGTGCCGTGAGCTCTACCGCGCCCACCGCCTCACGCAGCCCCACATCGGCGCGCTCCTCGGCCGCGACAAGAGCTGGGTGTGTCGGCGCCTGATCCTGGCCGAGGGGCTCGACGAGGCGGTGCAGGCCGACGTGCGCCTGGGGCGCATCTCGCCCCGCGCGGCCTGCGAGGTCGGGCGGTTGTCCCGTGACAACCAGGGCGACGCCTCGGCCCTCGCGCAGCGGCGCGGCATGACCGTCGCGCAGGTCCGCCGCATGGTCGCCGCGCTCCTCGCGATGCGCGACCCCGCGGACCGCGCCCGCTGGCTCGCCGAGATGCTCACCGGCGCGGCGCCCGTGCTCCGCCCCGCCAGCACGGTGCGAGCGAAGAGCGACGGGGAGCTGCTGCTGGGCGACGTCGAGGCCGCCACGCGCACCGCCTCGCGCCTCCAGGTGCGCCTGCGCGACAAGCCCCTGTCGGCCTTCGAGGCCCCGATGGACGCGATGATCCGCACCGCCCTCGGCGCCCTCGGGCCCGTCCTCTCGCACCTGGTCGCCTCCGTCGAGCGCGCCCGCCACCGGGAGGACCTGCGCGATGCAGCCGCCGCGATGGAGTAGCCGCGAGGAGCTGGTGCACGAGGTGGTGACGCTGCATCGGCAGGGCGTCGCCTTGCGCTCGATCGCGCGCACGCTGAAGGTGGCGCGCAACACGGTGAAGGCGATCCTGGCGACGCGGGCGGCGTCGCTTACGCAGCCGCACACGGCCCTGCCCGAGCGCCCGAAGCGCGCGCCGCGGCAGACCGTGGTGACGACCTGGGCGCCGCGCATCGCCGCGCTCCTGGAGCGCTTCCCCGACATCACCGCGCAGCGGGTCTTCGAGACCCTTCGCGGCGAGGGCTACGCCGGCGGCCACACCGCCATCAAGGACCACCTGCGCGCCGTCCGCCCGCCCGCGCCGCCCACCCCGAGCCTGCCGACGCCCGTCTGGGGCCCCGGCCAGATGGCCGAGAGCGACTGGACCCCGTGCTCGGCCTCGCTCACCGACGGGCGCGCGCTGGGGCTCCAGATCCACGGCTTCGTCCTCTGCCACAGCCGCCGCAAGGTCTTCGAGGCGCGGGCGCGCGTCGACCTCCACGCGCTGATGGACGCCCACGTCGCCACCTTCGAGCGAATCGGCGGCGTCCCCGAGGCTTGCAAGTACGACAGCCAGAAGGCCGTGGTGCTCGGGTGGGAGGGCTCCAAGCCCGTCTACAACCCCCGCTTCCTCGCCTTCGCCACCTACTACGGCTTCCGCCCCGTCGCGTGTCGACCCCGACGGCCCAACGACAAGGCGAAGGTCGAGCGGAGCTTCTGGGAGTACGAGCGCAGCTTCCTCAACGGCCGCGAGTTTCGCAGCGAGGAGGACTTCCGCGCCCAGCTCCGCGCCTGGAACGACCAGGTCTGCGACCCGCGCGTCCACAAGAAGCTCAAGCGGCCGGTGATCGAGATGTTCGCCGAGGAGGCGCCGCACCTCCAGCCCCTGCCGCGGCACCCCTACGACACCGCGCGGGTGGCCTACCGGCTCTGCACCATCGACGGCTTCGTCGCCTGGGACGGCAACCGCTACGCGGTCCCCTACGAGGCCATCTACGACCTGCTCCCGCTGCGCATCACCGAGCGCGAGCTCTTCGTCTACGCGCCCGACCTGCGGCTGATCGCGCGCCACGAGCTCGCCCCCAGGAGCGCGGGCCACGACGTCGACCCCGCCGGGCTGCACCGGACGCAGACGCGGCGAGGCGTCGACCTCGACGCGCTCCGCGCCACCTTCGAGGACCTCGGCGACGAGGCGAAGGGCTTCTTCGCGGCGCTGACGGCGCGCCACGGCGCCGCGCAGAGCGGCTTCCACGCGCGGCAGATCCTGCTCTTGCGGGAGCGCTTCAGCAGCGACGACCTGGCCCGCGCGCTGGCCCACGCGGCGCGCTACGGCGCGCTGGAGCACGACGCGGTGGCGCGCATCCTCGCCCTCGACGCGCGCCCGCGCACCCTCGCCGAGTACGTCACCGAGGACAGCGCGCGGCGCGCCCGCAAGGCCCTCGGGCGCGACGAGACGCCGGGCCGCGACCTCCACGAGTACGACCGGCTCCCCGTCGTCGGGGCGCTGCACCCCAAGGAGACCCCATGGCCAGACCACGAAACGGCCCCGCCCCCAACGAGCTCGTCGAGCGGCTGCGACGGCACCTCACCGTCCTCAACCTGACGCAGGTCGCCGAGCGTCTCGACGAGCACCTCGCGTGGGCGACGCGCGAGCGCCCCTCGCCGAGCGAGCTGCTGGAGCGCGTGCTGGGCGAGCAGGCGGAGCTGCGCCGCGACCGCCGCATCGAGCGTCGCATCCTCACGAGCGGCCTGCCGCAGCGCAAGACGCTCGAGGCCTTCGACTGGAACTTCCAGCCCGGCCTGGACCGCGCGCTGATGGTGGAGCTCGGCGGCCTGGAGTGGGTGCGCCGGAGCGAGGACCTGATCGTGACGGGCAAGAGCGGCACCGGGAAGAGCCACCTGCTGATGGCCTTCGGGCTGCGGGCGTGCGAGCAGGGCCTGTCGGTGCGGTACGCGCGGTGCGTGGACCTGCTGGACGACCTGCACGCGGGCCTCGCGGACGGGAGCTACGCGCATCGGCTGAAGCGCTGGTGCTCGCCGTCGCTGCTGATCGTGGACGACGTGGGCCTCGGGCAGGTCAAGCAGCGTGAGTCGGAGCCGACGGCGGCGCACACGCTGTTCAACGTGGTCGACCGTCGACACACGCGCGTGTCGACGGCGCTGACGTCGAACCTGAAGCTGAGCGAGTGGGGGAAGTACCTCGGGGACGCGACGCTGGCGGCGGCGATCCTGGACCGCTTGTCGATGAGGGCGCTGCGCGTGGACATCGACGGCCCGAGCTACCGTCAACACGAGGGTCGCGCCCGCGCCCGCAGCCGTGGCGCGTCGAGCGGTGAGGGAACGATCGCGGACGCCGCGTCGCCGTCGCCGTCGTCGTCCACGGCGTAGTCCCCGTCGCCGCACCGCCGTCGTGCGACGGTGGTCTCCGCTCCGCTCCTCCCAACTCCCGCGCTTTCGATGAGCACCCCCACCGTTGGAGAAGGGGACCGTGGGATGGTCCGCGGTCGGCGCCGGGGTGGGTCAAGATCCCGCCGCCGCCGGCGCGCAGGAGGGCCTCCGCCGCAACGCGAGGTGGGTCACCTCGAAGCGCCGAAGTGGGTCAACCGAAGTCCGCCGCCAATGGGATGGGGCGGGGCGAGGTGGGTTGCGCGGCGGACGCCGCTCGGGACATGCCGAGGGGCTCGCGGGGAGGGCCGCACGTCGGGCACGGGCGGGAGGGGGAGGAGGGGCGAATCGGGTGGACACGCCGAAGGTCGCGAGGGGCCGCACGTGCAGGCCGTGATTCTCCGCAAAGTCCAGATGAATGTCTAGCCGTCTGAACGTTCAGACGTCTTTGTCTGGTGGGTCGATCGTGCCGGCAACGCGTTGCTTCGCAGGGCGGCGCTCACCCGCCGACGAGCGCGCGCACCCGGCCGGCCACCGCGCGGTGCTCGCGCACGGACTCGTGCGCCTCGGGGTCGGCGCCGCGCTCGAGGAGGTCCTCGATCTCACGCTCGCGCACCGGGCCGCGGTAGCCCGCGCGCAGGAGCTCGACGAACCAGCGCGCCGGCTCGGCGCCCCAGAAGGCCGCGCCGGTCGCCGCGTAGCGCCCATTGGTCGCGGCGCCGCGCGGCACATAGCGCGCGAGCCAGAAGCGCCAGAAGGCCTCCGCCGTGTCGAACACGCG
>CAZJJQ010000437.1:0-4101 GCA_964546345.1 uncultured Planctomycetales bacterium | reverse complement strand
TTTCTTCACAATCCCTGAGGGCGGAGCCGCGGGACGGGGGGGCTGGGGAAGGAGGACGCCGCCGATCCGTCGTCCCGTGGCAACTCCGCGCGTCGGGCGCGTCCAGGGGTGTCCGCACCGTGCGGCCGGAGCGTCCCCCATGCACCGTCGAACGAGCCTCGCGCGCCACGTCCTCTGCCTAGGCCTCGTCACCCTCGGAGGCGCCTGCGGGGGTGGAGGAGGCGGCGGCGAGCCCCCGTTCGTGGTGGCCCCCCTCGGCACCGACCTCAATGCGTCGGAGGAGCGCGCCCTGAGCCCGGTCACGATCTCGGCGACGGCGCTGCCCGCGGAGGTGGAGGTGGACGACGTCGTCCGGTTCCGGATCACCGCGAGGGTCCGCACTCCGGCTCCGTTCGAGCGCATCACCATCGCGCTCCAGAACCCGCCCCCGGGTTGCGTCTTCCCGACGGACACCGGCCCGGGCGGCACGTTCACGGCGCCGGGGCGTTGGATCGTGAACGCGGCGTCCGCCGGGCCGATCCGGCTCTCGTTCCGAGTGATCAGCTCCTCGCAGGGGGTGTTTCGCCGCTCCTTCGACCTCCGCGTGAGTCCGAAGGCCGCCCCCGTGTCCCAGGCGCAGTACGGAGGGCACGGGGTCCTGACCGGCGACGTGACGGGCGACGGCCTCCTCGACGTCGTCGCGCTCGCGACGTCCGACGGCGCCGACGACCGCGGGGCCCTCTACGTGTTCGCGGGGTCCACGACGCCGACCTCCTCGCCGACGGCGACGCTCCGGGACCCGTCGGGCTCGACGGGCGATCGCCTCGGCTTCGCCTTCGCCGTCTCCCCGGCTCCGCTCCCCCTCGTCTCGCTCGTCCATCTCGTGGACGTGACCGGCGACGGCATCCTCGACGTCGTGGCGGGTGCGCCCCTCTCCGACCGGGGCGCCATCGACGCAGGGGCGATCTTCGTGTGGGCCGGCGGCCCGGCCCTCTCGGGTTCGCCTGCGCCCACGAAGGTGCTCCAGGCGCCGGTCCCCACGGCGTCGGAGCGCCTGGGTGGGCCCCTCGCGTCGCCCGACCTCGTGCCCTTCGTCTTCGCGGACGTCACCGGCTCGCCGGCGCGCGACCTCCTGGTCGCCTCGCCGTCCGTGGACGGCGGGGGCGCCGTGTACGTGTTCGAGGGAGGGACCTCGCTGACCGGCGGGGTCGCAGGCGGCACGCTGGCGCCGACCGCGCGGCTGCTGCCGCCCGTCGGCCACACGGGCGACCCCATCGGGCTGCGGCTCGGCGCGATCCAGGCCCACGACGTCACCGGCGACGGCCGCGCGGACGTGCTGGTGTCGAACGCGTTCGTGTTCGCGGGGGGCGCCTCGATGACGGGGGACGTCCGTGCCGCGACGCTCGTGGTGACCCCTCCGGGCGGGATCCAGGCGCGGGTGACGAGCGGCACGCCGGCGCTCCGGTTCGGTGACGTCACCGGCGACGGCGTGGACGACGTGATCGGAGACGTGGGCGAGGCCACCGCCGTCGACGGGCGCTTCCTGGCCGGGCTCGGCTGCGTGTGGCGCGGACGCGCCGCGTTCGTCGGCGACGTGGAGGCCGATCACCTGCTGTCGGTCGCCGTGCCCCAGAACGGCGACGAGCAGGGTTCGTACGTCGGCTACGCGCTCGGCGACGTGACCGGCGACGGCGTCCTCGACGTCCTCGCCCCCGCACCCGGGGACGGTCTGCGACCCGGCGAGCTCCGGCTCTGGGAGGGCGGCGCCTTCGTCGGCGTGCGCCAGGACGCGATGCGGCTGCGCGCCGCGGCGGGGACTCCCTACCTCGGCATCTACGGCGTCTTCTTCCAGACCCCCGTCCATCTCGGCGACGTCACGGGGGACGGCATCGACGACGTGGTGGTGGAGCTGCCCACGCTCTTCAGCCCCGGCGCCGCCGGCTGCCTGGTGTTCCAGGGCGGCGCGAACCTCGACCGGGCGCCGGGCAGCGTGGTGCTCGAGAGCGCGACGTTCGCCTCTCCGAACGCGAGCGAGGTGGTGGGGCTCACGGGAAGGCACGGCGTCCAGCTCGAGGACCTCGACGGCGACGGGGCGCTCGACGTCCTCGCCGACGCGACGCCGCCGCTGCCGGCCGCGCCCACGGGCGTGCGCCTCTGGAAGGGCCGTCCCCTCCCGTCGGGCACGATCCTCCCCTCGGCGTTTCTGCCGGCGACGCTGACCGTGCCCCTCGTGGACGGGACGGGCGTGCGTACCCTCGCAAACGTGTCCGAGTGCGTGACGATCGCGGACCTCGACCGTGACGGACTGCCCGAGGTGATCGCCCTCGTCGATGCGTCGACGGGCGGCGTCGCGACGCCGGTGGCGCGCGTGTTCGGGGGCGCGACGCTGTTCGCTCCCATCCCCCAGCTGACGTCGGTCACCCTGGGAGACTCGCAGGCCGGCGCCTCCGCCGATGCGAACGGGCTCCACGGCGCCCACGCGCCGGTACAGGTGGCCGACGTGACCGGCGAGGGCGACGCCGAGGTGATCGGAGGCGCGCCCCTCTCGAACGCGAGCGCGACGGGTGCCGGGTGCGTGTACCTCTGGACCCCCCGCCCGACGGCTCCCACCGTGCCGAACCCGACGAGCCCGCCCGTCCATCGCGTGCGCCCGCCGCGCAGCGCCGGGGCGCGGTTCCCCGCCGAGGCGCGCGGGCCCCAGGGGGTGCTGCTCTGCGACCTCACGGGAGACGGCGTGGTCGAGGTCGTCGCGTGCAACCCCCTCGCGTCCGGGGGCGACGGCGAGATCGTCTTCGTCGGTGGGGGAGTGCCGTTCCCGACGACGTTCGCGGGCACGAACGGGCGGTTCTTCGCCGGGGCCTCGGCGGACGGGCTGACGCGCTGAGCGTCGGCACGCCGCGGACGCGAGCCGGAAGTCCCGCGCGCGTCGCGCGCAGAGGCGTCCGGACGGCCCGGTCCCTCCGCGGGCGCGTGGGGGCCGCGGTAGACTGCGCCCGCCGCGAACGGGCTCGCGGCGCCCATGACGCCGCCGACCACCGCCCCCTCGCCCCCGGCCACCGCCACCGAGCGGGAGATCCTCGGCCGACTGTTCGGCGCCGGGCGGTCGGCGCATCCGTCCCTCGCGCTCGGGGCCGCCCGGTTCGACGTCGGAGCCCTCGAGCGCGCCGCGTGGACCGCGGCCGACGACGAGGACAGCCGCGAGGCAGCGCTCCTCGCGCTCGACCGGCGCGGACGGGGGGCCGACCTCTTCCTGGCGCTGGCGTGCGACGCCGGCATTCCCGGGGCCTGGGACCGCCTGTGCGCGACGGCGCTCCCCGCGGTCGCGCGCGGGCTGGCAGCGCGGGGACTCGACCCGGCGGTAGCCGACGCGGAGGCGGCCGACCTTCCGGGCCACCTGATCCAGAACCCGGAGCACGCGCGGTCGGCCACCCGGCTGGGGGGCTACCGCGGCTCGTCGAGCCTCCCGACCTTCCTCACCGTGGCCGCGTACGCCCGATGGAGCACGGAGCGGCGGCGCAAGGTCCTCGCCTCCATCGACCGCACCGCCGACGACGGCTCCCCCGCGATCGACGCGGCGGCGCCGGCCCCGGCGGGGCACGCCCCCGAGGACGCGGAGACGGCACGGCGGCTGGCCGCCGAGCTGCCCCGGGCGTGGGCGAGCCTGACGGAACGGGAGACCCTCGCGCTGCTCTTCAAGGACCGCGACGGCCTGCCCCAGTCGTGCATCGCGCGGCTGCTCGGCGTCGGGGCCCCTCGCGTCAGCCGCCTCCTCGAGCGGGCCTACGAGCGCCTGCGGGACGCGCTGGCGGGCCCCTTGGGCGCCGAGGGCGCCGCTTCCCCGCCGGGCGACCCCGCCGTCCTCGCGGCGGTCCTCGCCCGGTTCCTGGCAACTCGCCCCCCGTCTCCGCGTCCATGAGACACGCCATCCCCTCCCCCGCCGCCCCCACCCGGTCCCCATGACCCCGTCCGCTCCCTCCCTCGACCCGTGTCCCGACCTCGACGCGCTGGCCGCGCTCGTGGACGGGGCGGTCTCCGAGGCCCGGCGTGCCCGCCTGGAGGCGCACCTCGTCCGGTGCGAGGCGTGCCGCACCACGGTCGCTGCGAGCGCGCGGACCGTGGAGG
>CAZJJQ010000436.1:0-4116 GCA_964546345.1 uncultured Planctomycetales bacterium | reverse complement strand
GCGGCGCCGACGCCCTCGGCGCCCTCTGCCGCCGCACCTTCGCCGCCGCCGCCGGCCCCCGCCGCTCCCGCGCCCCTGCCCGCGGAGATCCCCCTCCTCGCGGGGCTGCGACTCCCTCCCCTCGGGAAGGGGGGGCGCACGGCGGTCCGCATCGACCCCGTGGAGGCGCGGCTCGTGCGGGGCAGCTGGAGCGCCCCGAAGGAGGGGGAGGGGCTGACCGGGCCCGACGGCAAGACGGGCGCCTGGACGAAGGCGGTCGCCGGGCCGGACGGCGCCTTCGAGGGGGAGTCCTACGTGGGCGGGGCCTACCTCGCGTTCGCGGTGACGTCGCCGCAGGAGCGGGTCGTCGTCCTCGAGGCGAGCGGGCACGACTTCGTGTACGTGAACGGCGAGCTGAGGCCCGGCGACCCGTACGGCCACGGGTTCCTGAGGCTCCCGGTGCTCCTGCGCGCGGGGGAGAACGAGCTGCTGGTGCGCACGTCGCGCGGGCGGTTCGCGGGGCGGCTGGTCGAGCCGCCGGCGGAGGTGTTCCTGCTCGACGGCGACGGCACGTGGCCGGAGCTGCCGATCACGACGGGGACGGAGGAGTCGGGCATGCAGGGGCCCGAGCTGGCGGCGGTGGTCGTCGTCAACGCGACGCGGGCGCCGCTCTCGGGGTGGTTCGTGCGGGCGCGCGTCGAGTCGTGGGACCGCCCGCTCGGCACGCCGGTGCCGACGATCCCGCCGCTGTCGGCGAGGAAGGTGCCCGTGCCTCTCGTGCCGTTCCTGATCGGGACGAAGCCCGGGCCCGTGCCGGCCGTGGTGGAGCTCGCGCGGGCGTCCGCGGCGGACGCGCCGGCCGTGGCGAGCCTCTCGAGGCAGGTGGTGAGCGTGGAGGCGGGCGCGCGGCGGGTGTTCACGTTCCGCAGCGGGATCGACGGCAGCATCCAGACCTACGCGGTGGTGCCGCGGGCCGGCGGCGCCGCGAAGGGCGTGCCCGCGGACGGCGCGCTGGTGCTGTCTCTGCACGGGGCGAGCGTCGAGGCGGCCTCGCAGGCGGCGGCGTACGCGCCGAAGCCGTGGGCGACGATCGTGTGCCCGACGAATCGACGGCCGTTCGGGTTCGACTGGGAGGACTGGGGGCGGCTGGACGCGGTGGAGGTGCTCGAGCAGGCGATCGCGACGATCCCGCACGATCCGGCCCGGCGCTACCTCACGGGGCACTCGATGGGCGGGCACGGCACCTGGCACCTCGGGGTCACCTTCCCCGACCGGTTCGCCGCGATCGGCCCGAGCGCGGGGTGGGTGTCGTTCTTCTCCTATGGCGGCGCGCCCTCGGGCGCGGACGACCCCGTCGCGGGGATGCTGCGGCGCGCGGCGGGCACGAGCGACACGCTCGCGCTCGCGACGAACCTCGCCCCGCTCGGCGTGTATGCGCTGCACGGGGATGCGGACGACAACGTGCCCGTGACGGAGGCCCGCACGATGGTGGAGCGCCTGCGGCCCTTCCATCCCGACGTCACGCTGTTCGAGCAGAAGGGGGCGGGGCACTGGTGGGACGCGTCGGACGAGCCCGGGGCCGACTGCGTGGACTGGCCGCCGATGTTCGACGCGTTCGCGCGACGGCGCCGCCCGGCCCTCGCGGAGGTGCGGCAGGTGGACTTCGTCACGATGAACCCCGGCGTGTCGGCGACGAGCGCGTGGGTGACGATCGAGGCCCAGGAGCGTCCCCTGCTCGCGAGCCGCGTCCGCCTGCGGTGCGACCCGGGCAAGCGGCGCTTCGTCGGCACGGTGGAGAACGTGCTCGCGATGTCCCTCGACGTCTCGTTCCTCGCGCCCGGCGCCCCGATCGAGGTGCAGGTGGACGGCGGCTTCCTTGCCACGGTGCCGTGGCCGACGGGGGCGGCGCGGATCACCTTCGACCGGCTGCGCGGCGGCTGGGAGCTGGTGAGCGGCCTCGCGTCCGGGCGCAAGACGCCCGCCCGGGCGGGGCCGTTCAAGGACGCGATCCGCCACGGGTTCCAGCTCGTCTACGGCACCCGGGGCACGCCGGAGGAGAACGCGATCCTCGCGGCGAAGGCGCGCCAGGACGCCGAGCTCTGGTGGTACCGCGCGAACGGCGCCGTGGACGTGGTCGCCGACGTGGACTTCGAGCCCCGCGACGGGCCGGACCGCGGGGTCGTGCTCTACGGCAACGCCGACACGAACGCCCAGTGGGGCGCGCTCGTGGGCGACGGACCCGTGGAGGTGCGCCGCGGGGCCGTGCGCCTCGGGACGCGCACGCTCGAGGGGGACGACCTGGGGTGCCTGTTCCTCCGCCCGCGGCCCGGCAGCGCCGTCGCGTGCGTGGCGGTGGTCGCGGGGACCGGGCCCGCCGGGCAGCGGCTGCTCGACCGGATGCCCTACCTCGCGAGCGGCGTCGGCCTGCCCGACGTGACCGTGTTCGGCGCGGAGATGCTCGAGAAGGGGGCGGTGGGCGTGCGCGTCGCCGGTTTCTTCGGGCCCGCGTGGGGTCTCGACGGCGCCGAGCTCCGCTGGCGGTGAGGGCACGGGCGGGCGCGCCGGGTCGTCCTCCCGCCGGTCCGTCCGGGTCCGGCGCCCGGTAGGATCGTCGCGTCGGGACGGCCGGGCCCGGCTCCCGCGGAGGCTTCCCCCATGGCGCAGGACTTCGAGAAGCAGGGCCTCTTCTACCTGGGACGCAAGCTCGACCCGAAGACGCTCGCGCCGAAGGAGGACCTCCTCCTCTACGAGGCGAAGGACCTGACGACCCACGGCGTCATCGTGGGCATGACCGGCTCGGGCAAGACGGGCCTCGGCGTCGCGCTCCTCGAGGAGGCGGCGCTCGACGGCATCCCCGCCCTCGTCATCGACCCGAAGGGCGACCTCGGCAACCTGATGCTCGCCTTCCCCGAGCTGCGCGCGCAGGACTTCCGCCCGTGGATCGACGAGGCGGAGGCGGGGCGCAAGGGCCTCTCGCCCGACGCCTACGCCCAGCAGACCGCCGACGCCTGGAGGAAGGGGCTCTCCGAGTGGGGCGAGGACGGGGCCCGCATCGCGCGCTACGCGGGCGCGTGCGAGACCACGATCTACACGCCCGGCAGCAACGCGGGCGTGCCGCTCGCGATCCTGCGCTCGTTCGCCGCGCCGCCGCCCGCCGTGCGCGACGACGGCGAGGCGCTCCGCGAGCGCGTGCTCACGACGGCCTCGAGCCTCCTCGGGCTCGTCGGGATCGACGCCGACCCGGTGAAGAGCCGGGAGCACGTCCTGGTCTCGACGCTGCTCACGAAGGCGTGGGGCGAGGGCCGCGACCTCGACGTGGGCGCCCTCATCCGCGAGATCCAGGCCCCGCCGATCGCGCAGATCGGCGTCCTCGACCTCGAGGCCTTCTACCCCCAGAAGGAGCGGCAGGCGCTGGCCATGAGCCTCAACGCGCTGCTCGCCTCGCCGGGCTTCTCGGCCTGGACCACCGGTGAGCCCCTCGACGTGGGGCGCCTCCTCCACACGAAGGACGGCCGCCCGAGGCTCTCGATCCTCTCCATCGCCCACCTCTCCGACGCCGAGCGCATGTTCTTCGTGAGCACGCTGCTCAACGAGGTGGTCGCGTGGGTGCGCCAGCAGTCGGGCACCTCGAGCCTGCGCGCCCTCCTCTACATGGACGAGGTCTTCGGCTTCTTCCCCCCCTCGGCGAACCCGCCGAGCAAGCTGCCCATGCTCACCCTGCTCAAGCAGGCGCGCGCGTTCGGCCTCGGCGTGGTCCTCGCGACGCAGAACCCCGTGGACCTCGACTACAAGGGGCTCGGCAACTGCGGCACGTGGTTCCTCGGCCGCCTCCAGACCGACCGCGACAAGCTCCGCGTGCTCGACGGCCTCCAGAGCGCGGCGGCCGCGGCGACCTCCTTCGACCGCGCCGCCTACGACCGCATGCTCTCGGGCCTCAAGCCGCGCACGTTCCTCCTGGTGAGCGCGAAGGAGGACCAGCCCACGCCGCTCACGTCGCGGTGGGCGCTCTCCTATCTGCGGGGCCCGCTCACCCGCGCCCAGATCGTCACGCTGAAGGACCGCATGCCCGCGGCGAAGGCGTACGCGGAGGCGGTCGCGGCGCAGGGTGCGGGCGGGGCCGGCGCGGGAGGCGCGGGC
>CAZJJQ010000435.1:0-4117 GCA_964546345.1 uncultured Planctomycetales bacterium | reverse complement strand
CCATGCCGACCTACGACTACGTCTGCGAGGCCTGCGGCCACGAGTTCGAGCACTTCCAGTCCATGTCGGACAAGCACCTGCTCACGTGCCCGAAGTGCAAGAAGAAGAAGCTCGTCCGCAAGGTGGGGGCCGGGGCGGGCCTCATCTTCAAGGGCACGGGCTTCTACATCACCGACTACAAGAAGTCGGCCTCGTCCCCCGTCGGAGACGCCGCGACCCCGAAGTCCGGTGCGGAGTCCTCGTCCTCGCCCGCTGCGGGGTCGGGCTCGAAGGCCGCCGACGGCTCGGGGAGCGCCTCGGGGTCCACCCCGGCTTCCGCCGGCGGCTCCTCCGGCTCCGGCGCCAAGCCCGCGTCCGGGGGTGGCTCCTCCGAGGGCAAGCCCGCCTCCGGCGGCGGTCGCACGTCCGGCAAAGCCGCGGGCAAGCCCTCGGGCGGCCGAGCCTCCCGGGGCGACGCGTCGTCGTGACCGCGCCGGGCGGCTACACGTGCTCGTCGTGCGGCGCGGCCGTGCCGCGCGACGGGCCCTGGCGCCCGTTCTGCTCCGAGCGGTGCAAGATGGTGGACTTGGGCGCGTGGCTCCTGGGACACTACCGCGTTCCCGCCGAGGAAGGCGACGACGACGCCCCCCCCGCTCCCGGGCCCGCCGATGACGACGATCCCCCTCGCTGACCTCTGGCACCGTACGGGTCGCGCCGCCCGCGACGACCGCAAGCGCCTGCTGTCCACCTACGGCGTCCTCCTGACCCCGGTCGCGCTCGTCCTCGCCTCGGTGGTGTACCGCCTCCTCTCCGGCGAGGCGCTCGCGCTCGGCGACCTCCGCCGTCCCCTGGCCTACGTGGGCCGGCCCCTGCACGACGCGTGGATGGCCGACCAGGACCTCTCGCTCCTCCTCTTCCTCGTGCTCGCGCTCCTCGCCCTGGCCGCGGTCTGGGGGTACTTCGGCGGCGCGGTCTCGCGGATGGCCGCGGTGCACATCGCCGCGGGCCGTCGGGAGCCCCCGAGCGAGGCCCTCGCCTTCGCCCGCCGCCAGTACGCGTGCTTCTCGGGCGAGCGCGCCGTGCTCGCGCTCGGCGTCCTCGGGCCCCTCGCGCTCGCCGTCCTCGCCGCCTCGGCCGCCCGGCTGCCGGGCTGGTTCGGGACGATCCTGACGGTCCCCGGCCTCGTGGCCGCCGTCGCCCTCGCGCTCCTCGCCGTCGTCGCGGGCAGCCTGTCGCTCGTGGCGGGCTTCGTCGCGACGCCCACCATCGAGGACAGCGACGCCTTCGACGCGGTCTCCCGCGTCTTCGGCTACGCGGGCGCCGGCCTGCCCCGGCTCGTGCGCATCCGCGCCCTGTTCCTCGCCGGCGTCCTCCTCGGGGTCCTCTGGCGGGGCCTGCGGACCGCGGTCGCGCTCGTCGTCGCCGCGCTCGTCGTGCACGCGGGGGCGGGCTGCGCCCGCTTCGAGCGCTGGACCGACGCGCTCGGCGCGCTGGGCACGGGCGGCGACCTCCCGCCGATCACCGACCTCCTGCCCGGGCTCGTGATGGCGGCGCTCGCGGGCGGCCTCCTCGCGCTGTGGCTCGCCGACGCCGTGACCCGCGTGCTCTGCGCGCGGGTGGGGGCGTTCCTTGCCCTGCGCCAGGCGATCGACCGGGTCCCGGCGGACGGGCTGCGCACGGCGCCCGTCGCGCGCGGGCGCGTGGGGGCCGAGGAGGCCGGGTTCGTCGAGGTCGCGCGCATCGTCCCCGACGCGGCCCCCCGCGCCCGCTGAACGTGCCTTCGGACCGGCCTCCCGCGCCGACGGTCGCGGTCCTCGAGGTGTTCTCCACCTTCCAGGGCGAGGGACCCCGCGTCGGCGAGCGCCAGATCTTCGTGCGGCTCGCGCGGTGCGATCTTCGGTGCGCGTTCTGCGACACGCCCGACTCCTACCCGACGCCCGAGCGCGCGCGGGTCCAGGTGGATCCGCTCCGCGAGGGCGACGAGACCCCGTCCAACCCCGTCCCCGTCGAGGCGCTCCTCCGCGCGGTCGCGCGGCTCGACACGCCGCGGGGGCTGCACCGGTCGGTGAGCCTGACGGGCGGCGAGCCGTTGCTCTCTCCGAAGGCGGTCCGCGCGCTCGGCCTCGGCGCGAGGGCCCTGGGCCTGCGCGTGCACCTCGAGACCGGCGGGCACCGGCCCGGGGCGCTCCGCGAGGTGCTCGACGCGATCGACGAGGCGACGCCCGACCTCAAGCTCGAGAGCGCCTGCGGCTTCCCGACCCCCTGGGACGCCCACGGGGCCTTCCTCGACCTCCTGCACGCGGCCGGGAAGGCGCTCGCGGTGAAGTGCGTCGTCGCCGAGTCCACCACGGACGCGGAGATCTCGCGCGCGGCCTCGTGCGCCGCGGCCCACGCCCCCGCCGCCCCCCTGATCCTCCAGCCGGTCACCCCCCGTGGAGGGGGCCCCGCGGCCCCGAGCGTCGCGACCCTGTTCCGCCTCCACGCGGCCGCGCGCGCGGTCCACCCCGACGTGCGCGTGATCCCCCAGACGCACCGGATGCTCGGGGTGCGATAGGCGCGCCGTGGCGGCCTGCGGGGCCTCCCCGGCGTCCCCAGGGCCCTCCTGCGCCCCTCTGCTACGATCCCCCGATGGCCGCCGACGGATCCCAGAAACGCGCGAGCAAGCCCTTCCGGCGCGCTCCCCTCGGCCGGCGCGGGGACCGCACCGGGCACAAGGGGCCGCGCAAGAAGCCCGTCGTGACGCCGGCCGACGACGACCTCCCGCGCGACCCGAGGGCGCTGCCGCCGGTGGTCGCCATCGTGGGGCGGCCCAACGTCGGCAAGTCCACCCTGCTCAACGCCTTCGCGCGCAGTCTCGTCTCCATCGTGGACCCCACGCCGGGCGTGACCCGCGACCGGGTGGGCGTGCTCTGCACCCTCGCGGACCGCACCGTCGAGCTCGTGGACACGGGCGGCGTCGGCATCGTGGACGCGCAGGGCCTCGCCTCGCACGTCGAGGCGCAGGTGGACGCGGCGATCCGCCATGCGAGCGTCATCCTGTTCGTGGTGGACGCCCGCGAGGGCGTGATGCCCTACGACCGGGTCGTCGCCGACCGGCTCCGCAAGGCGACGGCGCCGGTCCTCCTCCTGGCCAACAAGGCCGAGACGGGGCGCGTCGCGTGGAACCTCGGCGAGATGCCCGCGCTCGGCTACGGCGAGCCCATCGCGGTGTCCGCCCAGGAGGGCATCGGGCTGCTCGCCGTCGAGGCCGAGCTGGCCCGCGTGCTGCCGCCCGGCCCGACCACGCCCGTGAAGATGCCGCCGCCCGTGCTCCACCTGGCCATCGCGGGCCGCGTGAACGTGGGCAAGTCCTCGCTCGTGAACGCGCTGCTCCACGACGAGCGGATGATCGTCTCCGAGGTCCCGGGCACCACCCGCGACAGCGTGGACATCCGCTTCGAGAAGGACGGGCAGTCCTTCGTCCTCATCGACACCGCCGGCATCCGCAAGGAGAAGGCCGTCCAGAACTCGCTCGAGTTCTACGCGAAGCGCCGCAGCGAGCGGGCCATGCGCCGCGCCGACGTCACCGCCCTCGTCCTCGACTCGGCGATGGACGTGTCCCGCATCGACCGCCAGATCGCGGGCTACGCCGCGGCCGAGCACCACCCCGTCGTCATCGTGGTGAACAAGTGGGACCTGGCGCCCCGGGGCCTCTCCACGAAGGACTTCGTCAAGTACCTCGCGAAGGTGCTCGACGGCATGGCCTACGCGCCCGTCGTGTTCACCTCGGCGCTCAAGAACCGCAACGTCGGCCACGTGATCGACGTCGCGCACTCGCTCCACCGCCAGTCCCAGACGCGGGTGACCACCGGCGAGCTCAACAAGGTGCTCGAGGCCGCGTACGCGCTCAAGCGCCCCCGTCCCCGCAGCGGCAAGGTGGGCAAGATCTTCTACGGCACCCAGGTCGGCGTCGCGCCGCCGACGTTCGTGCTGTTCGTGGACGATCCCGCGCTCTTCCCCGACAGCTACCTCCGTTTCCTCGAGAACCGCTTCCGCGAGATGCTGCCGTTCCCCGAGGTCCCGATCCAGCTGATCCTCAAGGCGCGCATGCGCTCGCCCTCGAAGAACCTGCGCGGGCCCAAGCCCGACGACGCGTAGC
>CAZJJQ010000434.1:0-4119 GCA_964546345.1 uncultured Planctomycetales bacterium | reverse complement strand
GCGCCCGTCCCGGGGGCCTTCGCGGGGGGACGCAGCGGCGTCCCGGGCACCGCCTCGGCGGGAGCGGCGCCGTTACCGCCCGCGCTGGCGGGCCTCGCACGGCTCGCGCGCAACCTCGCGTGGTGCACCGACCCCGAGGCGACGGCGCTCCTCGAGGGCCTCGCGCCCGCGCGATGGGACGCGCTCGACCACGACCCGCTGGCGGTCCTTTCGAGCCTGACGGCCGAGGAAGTCGCCACGCTGGCGGCCGATCCGACGGTCACCACCCGCCTCCGTTCGGTCCTCTCGCGCCTGGACGCCCACCTCGCCGCGCCCTCGGCCGACGCGACCGACGGCGGGCCCACGGCCGCCCGCCCGATCGCGTACTTCTGCGCCGAGTTCGGGCTGCACGAGTCGCTGCCGATCTACAACGGCGGGCTCGGCGTGCTCGCGGGCGACCACCTCAAGGCCGCCAACGACCTTCGCCTGCCCCTCGTCGCCGTGGGGCTCTTCTACCGGCGGGGCTACCTGCGCCAGCGCGTCTCCGTGCGCGGGGAGCAGGTCCCGCTGCCCGTCGAGAACGACCCGCGGCGCCTCCCCGTCGAGCTGGTGCGCGACGCCGACGGCGCCCCGATCACCGTGCACCTCGAGCTGCCGGGCACGACGCTGACGCTGGTCGCGTGGCGCGTGGCGGTGGGACGGATCCCGCTCTACCTCCTCGACGCCGACCTCCCCGAGAACCGCACGGAGGACCGCGCGATCACGCACCAGCTCTACGGCGGCGACCAGGAGCTGCGGCTGCGGCAGGAGATCGTGCTGGGCCGCGGCGGCGTCCGGCTGCTCGGCCGTCTCGGCATCGAGCCGAGCGCGGTGCATCTCAACGAGGGGCACGCCGCGTTCGCGCCCCTCGAGCGCGTGGGGCGGCTGGTCCGGGAGGAGGGCCTGACGTTCGACGAGGCCGCCGTGCTCGTGCGGTCGTCCACGGTGTTCACGACGCACACGCCGGTGCCCGCGGGCCACGACCGCTTCCCCGAGCCGCTCCTGCGGCGCTACTTCGCCGACGTCGAGCCGTGGCTCGGCCTCCCGTGGGAGCGCTTCTACGCGTTGGGCCAGGCCGGCAACGACCGCGACGGCTTCAACATGACCTACCTCGGGCTCCGGCTCTCCGCCGTGCACAACGGGGTGAGCCGCCTGCACGGCGCGGTGTCCCAGCGGCTCCTGCGCCCCGTGTGGCCCGGCCTCCTCGAGAGCGAGGTCCCGGTCGGCTCCATCACGAACGGCGTGCACCTCGCCACGTGGACGGGCCCGGCGATGTCCGCCCTGCTCGGGGCCACCACGCGCGGCGTGACCGGCGACGACTTCGCGACGAAGGCCGCGGGGCTCGAGTCGCGCGAGCTGTGGCGGGTCCTCTCCGAGGCGCGACGTCGCCTCCTGGTGCGCGTGCGCGAGAACCTCGAGGGCGGCTTCGCCGAGCGTCACGACGACCCGGCGCTCCTCTCCCGCATGCTCGACGGCCTCGACGAGCGCTCGCTGCTCATCGGCTTCGCCCGCCGTTTCGCGACCTACAAGCGCGCCGACCTCGTGCTGCGCGACCTGGACAAGGTCGAGGCCCTCGTGGGCCGCGCCGACCGCCCGGTGCGGCTCCTCTTCGCCGGCAAGGCTCATCCCAACGACCGGGCGGGCCAGACCCTCCTCCAACGGGTCGTCGCGGCCGCACGCAGCCCCGGGCTCGTGGGCAAGGTGTTCTTCCTCGAGGACTACGACATGGACCTCGCCCGCGCGTTGGTCCAGGGCGTGGACGTGTGGCTCAACAACCCCGTGCGGCTCGAGGAGGCCAGCGGCACCTCGGGCATGAAGGTCGCGGTCAACGGCGGGCTCAACGTCTCGATCCGCGACGGCTGGTGGGACGAGGCGTGCGACGGCACCCATGGCTGGGCCATCGGCAACGGCGCGACGGGCGCGGGCCGCGAGGCCGAGGACGGACTCGACGCGGCGGCGCTCCACCGCGTGCTCGCCGACGAGGTGGTCCCGCTCTTCTTCGACCGCGACGCCGACGGCCTGCCCCGCGGCTGGCTCGATCGGGTGCGGCGCAGCCTCCAGGCGATCCCGCCGGTCTTCGACGCGCGCCGCATGGTCGCCGAGTACCGCGACGCGGCGTACGTGCGCCTCGCGCGGGCCTCGCACGCGCTCGCCGCCGACGACTTCGCCGCCGCGGTGGACGCGGCCGACCGGCAGGGCCGGGTCCGGCGGGCGTTCCCCTCGGTCCGCGTCGAGGGCGTCGAGGTGAGCTCGCCTTCGGAGGGCCGCCTCGCCACGTCCGCGATGGTCTGGCTCGGGGCGCTCTCGCCCGAGGACGTGGCGGTGGAGCTCGTGGCGAGGGATTCGGGGGGCGGCGGGGGCCGGGTCGTCGCGCGCATGGATCCCGACGGCGGTCGCGACGGCGCCCGCCAGCGCTACCGCGCGACGACGCACGCCGAGGCGGCGGGCCGCCCCGCGCTCGCCGTCCGCGTACGCGCCCGCGCCGACCGTCCCTTCGACGGCTCGCTCGCCGACCTCGTCGTCTGGGCGTAGGCCGCGTACCTCAGAACGCCTTCGGCACCGACAGCTCCGCGAAGTAGACCTGCCACTCGAACAGCTCCATCGTGCCGAAGGCCACCTGCGGGCTCTTCGCCATCTCGGCTGCCGCCTCCTCGGGCCCCGCGGCGCGAATCAAGGTGAGGCCGCCGTCGGCGTCGGCGAAGCCCCCACCCCCGCAGGCGACGAGCACGCCCCGCTGCTTGAGATCCCGCAGCCACGCCATGATCTGGGGCACCAGGGCCTGGAAGCGCTCCCCCGGCTCGGTGTACCGCCACAGGATCGCGTAGACGTTCGTCATCGGAGGCTCCTCGGGGCCGGATCGTACCCGTCCCCCCGCCCCCGCGAGTTGAGGAAAGGTGTCGGACACGAATCATCAACTCGGCCTGCGGCCCCCGCCGCCCCCCCATTCCCTGCCGCCTGCTCCCCCGCGTCGTCTACTTGTCCTTCGGCGCCGGCTGGAGGAACGACTTCAGCTGGGCGTACACCTGGAGCACCGCCGCGTCGCGGCCGCCCAGCCTCTCGTACGCCTCGAAGTGCTCCATCGCCTTCGCCGTGCGCTTCTGATCGGTGTACAGCGGGTTCTGCGCGATGCAGAGGATCGCCACGTTCTTGTGCGCGTCGAGGAAGCCCGCGTCGAGCGCGATCGCCTTCTCGTAGCCCGTGATCGCGTCCGCGAACTTGCCCGCCTTGTCGTTGACGAACGCGACCAGGAACGGCCCCATGGCGTGGTCCTTCTTCGTCTTCGAGAACGCGAGCGCCGCCTTCATCGCCCCGTCCGCGTCGTTCGCCTCGATGCGCTCCGTCACCGCCACCCGCGCCACCTCGGGGTCCGCGGGATCCGCCTTCGCCGCCTCCGCGACCTCCTTCCGTCCCTCCGCCACCTTGCCCGCCCGCGCCCGCGCGAGCCCGAGCCACGCCTTCGCCTTCGCCGACCTCGCGTCGCCCGCCACCGCCTTCGACAGCGGCTCGACCGCCTCCTCCGCCTTCCCTTCCGCCAGGAGCGCCCGCCCGAGGCCCGACAGCGCCGGCACCGCGTGCTCCTTCTTCGCCAGCACCTCGCGGAACGCGGCCTCCGCCTCCGGTGCGTCCCCGAGCAGCAGGTTCACCTCACCCGCCAGGTACCGCGCGCGCAGGTACGCCGCATCCTCGGCCGGCACCGCCTTCGCGGCGTCGAGCGCGTCGATCAGCTTCCCCTCCTCGATCCGGTGGACGATGTCGTCCACGGCGGACGCCGGCTTCGCCGCAGGCTCCTCGGCGCGCGCGCACGGCGCGAACGGGGCGAGCGCCCACGCGAAGACGCCGACGAGGAAGGGCACGAGGAGGAGGGGTGCCTGGGCCGCAGGCCCATAGGGGCGCGGGGCGGACGGGCGAGGGGTGGACGGGCTCACTTGCGGGTCTCCAGCACGGGGAACGCGCCGAAACGCGTCAGATGGTCGCGCACGCGGGCGAGATCCTGGTGGTACGGGGTGCCCTCGAACCGGGCGACGGCCTCGCCGACGAGCGCGCGGGCGGCCTCGACGCCGTCCTTCGCCGCCGCCGCCGCCGCCGCGTCGAGCGCCGCCC
>CAZJJQ010000433.1:0-4139 GCA_964546345.1 uncultured Planctomycetales bacterium | reverse complement strand
AGCCCGTCCGCCGACACCTGCCGCTCCCACAGGCGGCCGAACACGAGCGGTGGGCCCCAGGCCTTGGCGGTGCGGGCGCGAAGCCCCGAGGCGTTGGCCCGGTCGACGACCGTGAGCTTCTCGGTGTAAGAGGAGAGACTGCGCAGCAGTCCATCGAGCTCGCGGGAGGCCAAGAGTTCATCTCGGCGCCCAAGCGTGCCTACGAGCCTCTGGTGGACCTTCTTCCCCTCGCGGACGGAGCGTACGATCTGGAGGTACTGGCAGGCCTCGCCGTTGGCGCCGACACTACGCTTGGTTCGAACGAACATGGCGCCATCGTGCCGCAGCCGAGCGACAAGCCAAGAATCCTCTCGTGGCGCGGAGAAAGTGTTGGCACTACATTTTCACGCGCGCGCACGGACTCGTGAGTGGGCGAAACGACTTACCTCCGAAATGGGCCCTGTGGGGCTCATAAGGTGTCGAAGATCAGTCTGAAGGCGCGAGGCCCCTGCCCGTCCGCGGCGGTCGCGGGAGACTCCGGCCGCGGAGCTTCGCGGCCCCGTGCTTCACGAACCGGTCGGGCTGGACAGGCCCGCCGCCGCAGCACGGAAGCGAGGAGGCCCCGCAGGAGACGTCCCTCGGCTTCCCGTGACGTGCCCGGAAGTCGTCCATGCCCCTCGGCTACGATGGGCCCGAGACCCACATGGTAGTCCCGCCCACCGCCCCGTTCCTCGTGCGCGTCTCCGTGGCCCCGCGCGCGACCGCGGGACCCCCGACGTGGCCGTTCACGCTTCCCTTCGTGCGCGGGCTCGCCCTCGAGCTCCGTTCTGCCGTCACGTTCTTCGTCGGCGAGAACGGGTCCGGGAAGTCGACGCTGATCGAGGCGATCGCGGCGGCGTGCGGGATGCCCGTCGCGGGCGGCGGCACGAACGAGCTCCCCGACGCGTACGCGCCGGAGGGCCGGAGCGCGCTCGGCGCGACGCTCCGTCCCACGTTCCGCGCACGGCCACCGGATCGCTACTTCTTCCGCGCGGAGTTCCAGGCGCACCTCGCGTCGCTCCTCGACCTTCGGCGCGAAGACCCGGACTTCGGGGGCGACCCCTACCAGCGCTACGGCGGGCAGTCGCTCCACGAGCGCTCGCACGGCGAGGCGTTCCTGGCCGTCCTCATCCATCGGATGACCTCCGGCCTGATCCTCATGGACGAGCCCGAGGCGGCGCTCTCGCCGCAGCGCCAGCTCGCGCTCCTCGCGCGCATGGCGGAGATGGTCGCGGCGGGCGAGACGCAGTTCGTGGTCGCGACCCACTCGCCCATCCTCCTGACCTATCCCGGCGCCGACATCGTGAGCTTCGACGCGACGCCGCTGACCTCCGTCAGCCTCGAAGGCACCTCCCACTACCGGATCACGAAGGGCATCCTCGAGAACCCGGCGCAGTACTGGCGCCACCTGACCGGAGGCGCCGCCCCGCCCCCCTGACCGGGCGCTACCCGCGTCGCCCGAGGGTCGCCGCGCCCCCGAGGAACGCGCCCGTGAAGCTCGCCCACGCGCTCGCCTGGGTCTCGTGGTAGCGGCCAGCCTCGGAGCTCACGATCGAGGCGATGCCGCAACCGATCAGCGCGAGGGGATACGACGCGGGCATCCATGCCCGACGCAGGACCTCCTGCGCGACTCGCGCCGCCTTCCCCCGGCCGGCTCCCTCCGCCATGGGCCCCTCCTCAGCTCTGCAGGTCCCGCCGCGTGAACACCACGAGCGACACGAGGAGCGAGCCGCCCGCCACCATCGCCGCGAGCGTCAGGCCCTTCCCGAACAGCTCCTCGTTCCAGCGCTCCGCGAACCCGCGCCCCAGCTTCTCGAGCCGGGTGAGCATCTCGCCGGGATAGCTCGCGTAGATCTTGCTCAGGAGCTCCGGCGAGGCGCCGAACACCGCGCCGGCGCTCTTGCCGCCGAGGAAGAGGAGGAAGCCCGTCGAGAGCGCGGGCACCACGCCGTCGAAGAGGCACGACACCAGCAGGCCGAGCAGGCCCGTCGCGATCAGCGACGCGAGCGCCACCGTCGCCGACGACACGAGCAGCCCGCGCATCTCGCCCGCACCGTGGAGCACGTCCACGCGTCCCTCGCCGCCGAACGTCGCGTCGATGGTCTGGGTGACGTCCCCGAGCCCGCCCGAGAGCATCCCGCCCGCGACCGCCGTCGCGAGCGCCACGAGCAGCAGCAGGAGCGCCTGCCCCGCCAGCACCGCGCCCTTCGCGACGATCCAGTCGGCGCGGCGGTAGGCGTGCGGGAGGATCATCTTGAGCGTGCCCTGCGCCGTCTCGCCCGCGATCGCCGTGGTCCCGGCGACCAGCAGGAAGATCTCCGCGGCCCAGAGCCCCGCGCCGAACGCCTGGGAGACGACGGTCCACGCGGTCTCCTCGGCGGTCGCGTCGTGGGAGACGACCGTGAACGCGGTGACCGCGGCCACGGCCAGGAGGCCGATCTTGAACGTCCGGGCGCCCCAGACCTTGAGCGCCTCGACGCCGATCAGGCGGCTCCAGCGGGCGAGGGGGCGGCTCATCCCATCACCCCTTCCGTGAGGTCGAGGAAGTACCGCTCGAGGGACGCGCGCACGGGGATCAGCTCGCCCACCGGCTCGCCGGCGTCGAGCAGGGTGCGGTGGAGGCGCGGGAGGATCCCCGCGTCCCCGTCCACGTGGATCATCCCGTCGGCGTCCACCCGCGGCTTCGCCTCGGGCATGGAGGCCGAAAGCGCCGCCAGCGCGGCCGGCGCCCGGTCGCACCGGAGGCGGTAGCCCGTGATCGCGCTCGACAGCAGGTCGCCGATCCTGCCCTCGGCCACGAGCCTCCCCTTGTGGAGGACGCCGATGCGGTCGCACAGGCGCTGCACGTCGTCGAGCAGGTGGCTCGAGAGGAAGAAGGTCACGCCGCGCTGCACGCACTCCTCGCGGATGAACTCCCGCATCTCGTGCATGCCCGCGGGGTCGAGGCCGTTCATGGGCTCGTCGAGCACCACGAGGTCGGGGCGGCCCACCAGCGCCTGGGCGATCCCGAGCCGCTGCTTCATGCCGAGCGAGTACCCGCCGACGCGGCGGCCCTTCGCGTGCGCGAGCCCCACCCGTCCCAGGAGTCGCTCGACGTCGCCGCGCTCGGCGCCCGCGAGCCGGGCGAAGATCGACAGGTTCGTCTCGCCCGAGAGCCCGGGATAGAAGGCGGGCACCTCCACCAGGGTCCGCAGGCCCTTCGCCGCCCGCAGGCGGTCGTGGGCCAGGTCGATCCCGTGGAGCAGCACCGAGCCGGCGGACGGCCGCACGAGCCCGGCCGCGATCCGGATCGTCGTCGTCTTGCCGGCGCCGTTCGGGCCGATGAACCCGTAGATGGACCCCTGGCTCACGGTCAGGTCGATGCCCTTGAGGGCCTCGACCGGGCCGTAGCGCTTCACGAGGCCTCGGACTTCCAAGACGGCGTCGGTCACCCGGGGATCCTACAACGCGTCCCGGCGGGACCCCGGGGCCCGGAGGACCCCTCCACGACGACGCGCCGGGCGCCGGCCCGTCCCTCCGCCTGCCTCCACCCCCCTCCGCCCCCGTCGCCCCCTCCCTCCTCCCGCGGGTCGCGGGCCCGCCGGCGCGCACGCGTCCGCCCCTCTCCGGCCTCCGCGCCGCCCGACCCCGGCTTTACGCCGCCCAGATCCGCGGGCACCCTGGGCCTCCCGTGCGCCCGCTCTACCTCGCTCTCGGCGCCGTCTTCTTCGCGCTGGCCGTGCTCGGCGCCTTCCTGCCGCTCCTGCCGACGACGCCGTTCCTGCTGCTCACGAGCGGCTGCCTGGTGCGCTCGTCGCCCACGCTCCATGCGCGCCTCCTGCGGTCCCGGGGCTTCGGGCCCATGCTCTCCGACTGGGAGCGCCACCGCGGCATGCGCCCGCGCGTGAAGGTCGCCGCGCTCACGACGCTCGCGCTCGGCGTCGGGGCGTCCGTCGTGCTCGGAACGCTGCCGCCGACGCTTGCGTGGGTGGTCGTGGGGCTCGGTGCGGTCGGCGCCGTCGCCATCCTGCGGGTGAAGACGATCCGCGACGAGGGGGCCTGACGGCGAGCCCGGCGCCCCCGGGCTACGATGCCCGCGGAGGAGCCATGCCTCGGAGCCGTCGCGCGTTCGGGTGGGTGCT
>CAZJJQ010000432.1:0-4148 GCA_964546345.1 uncultured Planctomycetales bacterium | reverse complement strand
CGCCGCGGCGGTGCCCGACCTGCTCCGGCTCGCGGTAGCCCGCAGCGGGGACGCGCGTCGCGCTGCGCCGGAGGCCCTGGGGGCGCTCGGCGCCGCCGCGCTGGGGCCCGTCCGCGAGGCGCGGGCGGCAGCCACGGACGAGGAGCTGCGCGCGGATCTCGACGACGTGCTCCGGCGCCTCGGGGCTCGCTAGCCTCGTCCTCACGATCCGAGATGGGGAGCAGGGGCGACCGGCCTGCACAGGGGGCAGGTCCACCGTTCTCGGACCGTCCCCTCGCCTGCGACCGCCCGCGGCGCGACCTCATCCGCAGGCCGCTCCCAGGAGCGCCGGGGTGGATCGATCGTCACCCGGAGTCCCTCGGAAGCGCCCCCGCGACTTCCTGAGGTTCCGACCAAAAAAACGCGCAGGGCGGCCGAGGGGCCGCCCTGCGCTCGCATCCGTGGCTCGGGGAGCTACAGCTTGTAGAAGTAGTTCTCGAGGAGCTGGAGGTTCAGCAGGTAGTTGAACCCGCGGGCCATCGTGTGACGACGCGGGTAGTCCTCGGCGGACGAGACGTACCCGATCGCGGCGATGGCCGCCGACTGCACGAAGAAGTTGTTGTGGTTGATCGAGATGTCGACCAGCTGATCCAGCTTCGTGCGGTCCTTCATGATGCCCAGGCCGTAGACGTTGAACGCGGCGACGTCGCCGTTCGTGGTCTCCGTCAGGCGCTTCACGAGGAGGTCGCCGCCCTGCTTCTTGCCCAGGAGGGCGAGGCCGAGCGCGCCGAACGACATGGCGTCCGGGGACTTCGTGGTCTTGAGCAGCGACATGATCGGCTGCAGGCTCCGATCGTCGCCGAGGAGGCCGAGGCCGATGGCGGCGAAGCCGCGCATCATCGGGTGCGAGCTCTCCTCGAGCGTCTTGCGGCACACGTCGTTGCCGCGGGCGTCGCCGAGGATGCCCAGGCCGATGAGGCCGGCACCGATCGTGGTCGGCTGCTTGTTCTTGCCCTCGACGGCGTCGCGGGCGATCTCGAAGGCCGAGGGCGCCTTCGCGATGCAGAGCGCGAGGATCTCGTACTCACGGACCTTGTTGCGCTCCTTCTTGAGGTCGCGCTCGAGGGCGCGGATCGCGAAGGACTCGTCCACCTGGGCCGCGATGCGGCCGAGGCTGATGGCGCACATGCCGGAGACGAAGTCGTCGTTGTCGTTCTCGAGCTGGTGGACCAGCTTCTTCACGACCTCGCGCACGTCCTTCTGCATCCCCTCGCGCTGCGTCGGGACCTGCTTGCGCAGCGTTTCGACCTGGGCGGTGACGTCGGCCGGGAGCGGGGCGCCCGAGGACGTGTCGAAGGGCTCGACGAGCTTGGCGATCTCGCGCTCGGCGTCCGTACGGTAGTCGAGGCATCCGAGCGCCATGGCGGCCGAGCGACGGATCTGCGTCTCACGGTCGTCGATCGCGTTCGTCAGCGGCTTGAAGCCGTCGGCGAAGATCCCGCGGCGGCCGAAGGACTCGACCGCGATCGCGCGGAGCTCGGCGCGGAACTTCTTGTCCGCGTAGGTCTCGCTGAGCCGGCGGGCGCTCGCGGGGCCGTCCACGTAGCCCAGGCCCATCAGCGCGGCGGACTGGACGTCGAAGTCGGCGTCCTTGTCGTGCGTGATCAGGCGCTCGAGCAGCGGGCCGGCCATGTCGCTCTTCATCGCGGTCAGCGTGAGGGCGAGGAAGGCGCGCACGTCGGGCTCGGCCTTGGGGTTCTCGGCGAGCTTCGCCATCGGCAGCAGGCAGCTGTCGTCGGCCACGTAGAACAGGCCGAGGGCCGCGGCGCGGGCGACCAGGTGGTTCGGATCCTTGATGGCCTCGAGGAGGATCGTGCGGGCCTCGGCCCGCAGCCCCTCGTCGGAGGCGACGCGGCCGATCGTGATGAGGGCGGCCTCACGCACGAACACCTGCTTGTCGTCCTTGAGCTTCATCAGGGGCTTCCAGAGCTTCTCGCGCACGACGATGGGCGCGAGGGGCTGGACGCCGCGGAGGACGGGGCCCTCCGACGAGGTGGTGGCCTTCACGTAGCGGTGGGGGAAGAACTCGATGCGCGTCAGCGCCCACCACGTCTCCCACGTGCTGTCGTCGCTCGCCTGCTTCTTCTTCTCGGGGCCGTCGCCGCCGCCGCCGGTCAGCTCGCCACCACCCGGGGGCGGGGTCACGGGCTGGGTCTGCGGAGTCTGGGGCGTCGGAGTGGTCGGCGTCGGGCCCGGCGTGGGGCCCGTGGGCGTCGGCGTGGTGGTCGGCGGCGGGGGCGTGGGCGGATCGCTCGGCTCACGCAGTCCGGGCGGGGCCGCGCCGCCCGGCTTCTTGAAGCGCAGGCAGGCAACCGCGCTATCGAAGGGGAAGAGGAGCGGGGTTGCGAGTACAGCCGGCAGCAGCCACGAGCGAAGCCGCATGTCCTGGATCCTCCAGTGTTCGTTCGACGGAGAGCGGAACCCGACGGTCGCCTCCCTACAAATGGCATACCTCACGAGGGAGCGGGCCGCAACGGCCAATTTCCTGGACAGACCGGACGGAACTCCCCCCTCGGAAAGGGGATAGAGGGGGGGAGGGGCACGAAGTCGGACCGGAAGGGTGCCCGGGTCCTCGTTCCGCGCCGTACCGGGCCCTCGGCGTGGGGCTACCCGAGGGTGGCGCTGCTACCCTCGGGTGACGGCGTCGGATCGGCAGGTTCCCTCTTCGACGCCGCCTTGGGGCGGGGGAACCGCCGCAGGGAAGGGTAGGATCCGCCGCCAACACCTGCCCTCCTGGGAGGCACTGCGGATGAGCGTCGGCGCCGGAAGCCCCCCTGCATGTGGTCGATGGGTGGGCGGTCGATCCGCCCGCGGTCGGAGCCGCGGGCAGGGCCTCCGCGCGGGGCGCGCCGGACTCGCCGTCGCGTCCGGGCTTCTCGGCGTCCTCGTCCTCCTGCCGGGGTGCAGCAAGAAGCTGACGACCGGGGGCAGCGCGCTCGAGGTGCTCGCCTACGACCTGCTCGGGATGGATCGCGGCACCAGCTACTACTACGAGACCCTGCGCAGCGCCCACGAGCGGGCCACGTTCGACTACAAGGCCACCGAGGATCCCTACCTGGCCGACAAGTGCGTGAACGCCATCGTGAAGCTCGGCGACGCCTCCTACTCGCGCCTCGAGGGGCAGGTCCAGGTGATCGTGCTGCTCGCGGAGGTGGCGGTCGAGGACCCCATCAGCCTCGCCAAGATGAACGCCTACGAGGCGCTGGCGAAGATGGGGACGCGCCTGCCGGTCGTGGCCGCGGCGCCGCGTCCCGAGCGGGGAGACCAGTTCCTCGCGCTCCTGCGCGAGCTGGACGGGATGCACGACGAGGAGGGGCGCCGGCGGTCCGACACCCCGGCCACGCGCCAACGCGTCGCCGCCATCGTCGAGCAGATCGGGTCCTTCGACCTGCCGACCTACCAGCTCGTCAAGAGCGGCGCCTCCTGGTTCCCGACGCGCCGCTACATCACCCAGGAGACCGACGTCGGCCTGCGGGACGTGTTCGACCGGGCGATGGTGCGGCGGTCCCGCGCGCTGGTGCTCTCCACGCTCGAGGGAGGGATCCTCGAGACGCAGCCGTTCGTGCGGCGCGCGGCCGTCCAGGGCCTCAAGCTGCTCGCCTACACGCCCGCGCTCGCGGGCGTCATCGAGCGCATCCCCCTCGAGAGCAGCCCCGTCGTGCGCGGCGAGATCACGGAGTACCTCGCGACGGTGGGGGGGCGTCCCGCCGCCGAGGCGCTCCTCGGCATGATGGACGACGACGACCCGAGCGTCCGATGGAAGGCGCGCACCGCGCTCACGCGCCTCGCCGGCAGCGACCTCGGACGCGAACCCGACGCCTGGAGGGCCTGGATCGAGCGCGGCGCACCCGTGCTGCCGACGACGGCCGGCCTGGTGCCCTCCGGCGGTCAGAGGGCCGGCGCTTCACCCGTGCCTGCGACGACGCCTCCCGCTCCCTCCGTCCCGCCGATCCCCTCCCCGCCCCCGTCGCCCCCTGCCCCTCCCGCGCCGCCTCCTCCTCCCGTCGTCGCGCCTCCCCCGCTCCCGGAGCCGCCGCCGCCGGAGCTGCCGCCGTCCGTGCTGCCGCCCCCGCCGCCCTCGGCTGCACCCCCGGCGCCCGCGCCCCGCC
>CAZJJQ010000431.1:0-4150 GCA_964546345.1 uncultured Planctomycetales bacterium | reverse complement strand
GTGCGCTCGATGATCTCGCGCTCGGGGATCTCCAGCGCGCGCTTGAGGGGCAGGGGGCGGTCGCCCGTGGGGGCGGGGGCGCTCTTCGTGAGCTCGGGGGGCAGGTCGCCCGGCATGAGCCGGTCGCCACGGGCGAGGATCACGCCGCGCTCGATCACGTTCTCGAGCTCGCGCACGTTGCCCGGCCACGAGTGCGACTGGAGGATCGTCATCGTCGAGTCGTCCACCTCGGCGATCGACTTGCCGTTCTCCTCGGTGAAGCGCTTGAGGAAGTGCTGGGCGAGCAGGGGCACGTCGCCGATGCGCTCGCGGAGCGGCGGCAGGTGGATCGGCACGACGCTGATGCGGTAGAAGAGGTCCTGGCGGAAGCGGCCGTCGGCCACGCACTTGCCGAGGTCCTCGTTCGTGGCGAGGACGAGGCGCACGTCCACCTCGACGGGCTCCTCGCTCCCCACCGGCTCGAACTTGCGCTCCTGGAGCACGCGCAGGAGCTTCAGCTGGAGCGCGGGGGTGCTGGGCCCGCTCTCGTCGAGGAACATCGTGCCGTGGTCGGCCGCGAGGACGCGGCCCGAGCGGGCGCCCGCGGCGCCGGTGAACGCGCCCTTCGTGTGGCCGAAGAGCTCGCTCTCGAGCAGGCCCTCGGGGAGCGCGCCGCAGTTCATCTCGACGAAGGGGCCCGCGCGCCGGGGCGAGGCCTCGTGCACCATCTTGGCGACGAGGCTCTTGCCCGTGCCGCTCTCGCCCGTCACGAGGACGGTGGCGCGGGTGGGGGCCACGGCGGCGATCGTGTCGAACACGCGCTGCAGGCTCGGGTCGTTGCCCACGATCTTGCGCCCGCCCTTCGAGCGGTCGAGGGCGGCCCGGAGCTCCGCGTTCTCCGCCCGCAGGCGGACCGACTCGAGCGCGCGCTCGACCACGAGGAGGATCTCCTCGTCGAGCACGGGCTTGGTCACGTAGTCGAACGCGCCCTCGCGCATCCCGCGCACGGCGCTCTCGATCGTGCCGTACCCGGTCACGAGGATCACCTGCGTGGCGGGCCACGAGGCCTTCACGCGCCGGAGGACCTCGAACCCGTCGGCCCCCGGCATGTTCACGTCGGTGATGACGACGTCGGTCGGGTGCGCCTCGAGGTGGCGCAGGGCCTCCGTCGCGTTGGCGGCGGCGTCGGCGTCGTGCCCGTGCTTCTTGAGCATCAGGCGGAGCGTGCGGGGGACGAGCGGGTCGTCGTCCACGATGAGGATGCGTCCTGCCACCGGAGGGCTCCTACAGGGGGTCCGGGCCCACGGCCACGGTCGCGGGCGCAGGGAGAGCGATGGTCACGACGGTGCCCCCCGGCGGAGGGCACTCGAGCGAGATGGTCCCGCCGAGCTTCTCGACGATGCGGGCCGAGATCGACAGGCCTAGGCCCGTCCCCTTGCCCGGCGGCTTCGTGGTGAAGAACGGCTCGAACACGCGCTGGAGGACGGCCGGCGGGATCCCCGGGCCGTCGTCGGCCACGCGGATGCGCAGGCGGTCCGCGTCGCGCGTCGCGGTCACGCGGACGTGCCCCGTGGGCCCCGTCGCGTCGCCGGCGTTGCGCAGCACGTTCGTCAGCACCTGGTGCAGCCCGTGCGGCACCTGGGTCGCGCCCACGTCGGCCTCGAGCGCGGGCTGGAAGCTCGGCGCGTCCGCGCCCATCGCAAGCGCGACGCCCGTGGCCGCCTCCTCGACGAGGCGCGCGAGCGGCTCGCGGCGCTGCTCGATGGCCGCGTTGCGCGAGAACGTCAGCAGCGACTTCACGATGTCGGCCATGCGCAGGAGGCCCGAGTGCGCGAGGTCGAGGACCTCCTTCGCCTCCGCGTCGCCCTCGACGCGGGCCATCGCCATCCGCACGCACCGCAGCGACGCGTCGAGCGGGTTGTTCAGCTCGTGCGCCACGCCCGCGGCCAGCTTGCCGATCATCGCGAGCTTCTCGTGCGTGCGGAGGCGCTCGCGCAGGTCGGCGTTCGCCTGGAGCGCCTGGTGGTGCTCGAGCGCACGCGCGACGGTCGCGAGGATCTCCTGCGCCGGGCACGGCTTGGTGAGGACGTCGAACGCGCCGTCCCGCATGAGATCCACCGCGTGCTCGACGGTGCCGTAGCCCGTGACCACGATCGGGACCACCGCCGGGTGCCCCTCCCGCATGCGCCGCATGAGCTCCTGCCCGTCCATCTCGCCCATGCGCAGGTCGGTCACGAGCACGTTCGGCGCGTCCGTCCGCGCCTGCTCGAGGGCCTGCGGCCCCGACGAGCACATCGTGACGCGGTACCCCTGCTGCCCGAGGATCCCCGCGAGGAACTCGCGGACGATCGGCTGGTCGTCCACCACCATCACGTGGGCGATCGAGGTGCGGGGCGGCGCGCCGCCGTCCGCGGTCTCGGAAGAGGAATGGGGTCGGTCGGCCATCGAGCCACCTGGAGCGGAGGGATCGAACGCCGACCTATCGACGGGGGGGGCCGGGGTGCTTGAGGCCGTTCCGTTCCCGGGACGTGCGTCCACCGAACGGAACACGGACGTTCACCCGGGGGCGGCGCACCCGTGGAGGGGGAGCGGGCGCAGCCCGCGGGAGGGGTGGGGCGCCGGGGAGGGGGCGGACGGGGGCTGCGAGGGCGGAGGGACCGGGGTCCGGGAGGGGCAGGCGGCACGCCCGATCCGGGGGGCGCGCCCGCAAGCGCCCCCTTCGTCCCCCGGCGCCCCCTCCGATCCCCCTGGGGGCCTGCCTCGCCCCCCGTCGTGGTCGCCCTCCTACGCGGAGAGCACCCGGTTGCGCCCGGTGCGCTTCGCTTCGTAGAGGGCCGCATCCGCCCGATGCAGCAGCTCTGCCGCGTCGCTCCCCTGCGAGGGGAAGAGCGCGACCCCGCCCGAGACGCTCACCATGGGGCTCGGCAGTCCCGGGCCGAGGGGTAGGGGCCGCTCGTTGACGAGGTGGCGGGCGCGCTCCACCGCGGTGAGCGCCTCCGTCGCCGTGCCCTCGGCGAGCCCGATCAGGATCACCGCGAACTCCTCGCCGCCCCACCGGCAGACCAGGTCGGTGTCGCGGAACGCGCTCGCGAGGCGGCGAGCGACCTGGACGAGCACCCGGTCGCCCTGGGGGTGGCCGTACTTGTCGTTGAGGGCCTTGAAGTGGTCGATGTCCAGGAGCCCGAGCGCGAGGGGGACGCCGGTCCGGCGTGCGCGCTCCATCTCACGGGCGAGCGCGCGTTCGAAGGACCGTCGGTTGGGGAGCCCGGTCAGCTCGTCGGTCGTGGACTGCGTCTCCGCGTGCTCGAGGCGCCGAGCGGCGCAGAGGGCCCGGCCGGCGCGGTTCGCCATGCGGAGCAGGCCCTTCAGCGTGCGGTCGTCGGGCAGGCGGTCGCCGGGAAGGTCGGTCAGCGAGACCACCCCCTCGCACGCCGTCCCGTGCCCGAGGGGCAGCACGACGTACGCGGTGCCCTCGTAGCCGCGCGGGCCGCCCGGCTCGGCGTGGCCGAGGAGCGCCCGGCCGAGGCTCGCCGCGCGCCCTGCCAGCCCGCTCGGCAGCGAGATCCTCACGCGGCCCACGAGCGCGGGATCGAGGCCGTTCGCGGCCTTGACGAACAGGCCCGTGCGCCCCGCGTCCACGAGCATCAGGCTGGACCGGTTCGCGCCGGTGGCCTTGCCGAGGCGCGCGAGCACGAACCGGCACAACGCGTCGGGGCGGTCGAGCCGTTTGAAGCACCCGTCGGCAAAGCCCACCTCGTCGAGGGAGGTCCGGCGCGGGGGGCTCTCGGGGGCCGTGGGGGACGGAGGGGCCCGGTCGGGGACCCGGAGGTGGGGCGCCTGGGACGCAGACCCGTAGGGCGGCAGGGGGGGGGGCAGGGGAGGCGGTGCGGGCAGCGGCGGTGCGGAGGTGGTGCCCCGCGGGCGGGCGCGGGAGGCGGTGCCCGGGGCGTCGCGGTCGGTCGCGTACGTCTTCGATCCGGTGGCGGCCACCGCTCGGGCGACGGCGGGGGAGAGGGGGCGGTCGGGCTCGAGGAGCACGTGCACCGGCGACGGGGCCGCCGCGCGGACCAGCGTGCGCAGGGCGGCCCGGGGGCGTCGGGCGAGCGCCCGGGGCGAGACCAGCACCGCGCGGCGCCCCTCCAGCGCGAGGCGCAGGAGGGCCTCGTGGACG
>CAZJJQ010000430.1:0-4152 GCA_964546345.1 uncultured Planctomycetales bacterium | reverse complement strand
TGAAAGTCCGCCACCAGGCAGCATGGACGACCACTCTTGGCGACCCCCATGTAACAACTGTAGTGCCCGTCGCCCCACCCCGGGGAGCAGACGACGGCGCTCCCGCCCTCGAACGTGACGTGCGCCCAATCGTGATCCGACTCGCCGGTCGCCTCCCAGAATGCCTCGGGCCAGCGCGCATCGGCCGACAGTTTCTGCAATCCGGTGCGTGCCCCCTCATCGAACAGCGCGGCCATGCCGTGTGTCAGCAGCCGCGCTCCTCCGGGGCCCCGTGGTCACGCTCTCTCCCGGAGCGCGGGGGGCCTTCCGGGCATCGATGGCCGCAATGTTCCAGGGACTCGCACCGGTCACGGAGGAGTCCCCGGATGAATGTGGCGATGGCGTCCTACGGCAGCCGCTCGAAGGCGACCTCGCCGTAGTGGCCGCGGGCGGTCACGGTCAGGCGCAGCCGGACGTCCATGAGTCGCAGGCCCTGCGCGCGCAGGTCCTCCTCGAGGGCGAGGAGGTTCTTGGCCGAGGTGACGGCCAGGTCGAGCACGTAGTGGGCCTCGCGGGTGGCAAGCCGCAGCCGGATCTGGGGGCGGCAGAGGGGATGAAGGCAGTCCTGGCACCGCTTGCTGTCCTTGGCCGTCACCGCGTCGTCGGAGTGGCAGGCGAGGATGCCCTCGAGGAAGAGTTTCCGCCGTGGCCCGTGCGAGATCACGTGGCCCTCGAGCGCCTCGATCGTCTCCTCGGTGGGCAGGATGCGCAGGCCGCGCGGCGTCACCCGCACGATCAGGAGCGGGGGGCGGGAGAAGAGGTCGGCGGGGGTAGGCTTCTTCATCGTTCCACCTCGTCAAGCGCCTCGGTCACGGTCTCGGCGTCGATCTCCTTCTTCTTGTCGCGCAGGGCGATCAGGAGCGCGTGTTCGCCCAGGCGGTCGAGCAGCCGCGGCACTCCGCGCGAGGCCTTCGCCATGGCCTCGAGCGCGTCGGGCAGGAACAGCCGCGCCGTCCGGCCCGCGCGCTCGAGCCGGTGGGCGAGGTAGCGCTCCACCTCGTCGCGCGAGAGCGAGGCGAGGCGCACCTTGAGCACCACGCGCTGGGAGAACGCCTCGTTCACCGCCAGGCGCAGGTTGCTCTCGAGCTGGGGATGGCCCGCGAGCACGAGCGTCAGCTCGTCCTTGGAGTCCACGTCGAAGCTCGTCAGGATCCGCAGCTCCTCGAGAAACGTCGTCGGGAGCAGGTGCGCCTCGTCGATCACGAGCACCGGCGCCACCTTCGTTTGGGTGAGCATCTTCTTCAGGCGGTCCTTGAGCTCCCTCGTGACGTCGGCGCGGTTGAAGCGCGGGGTCAGGTCGAACCCACGTGCGATCGATCGGGTCAGGTCGAGCACCCCGCACGTCGTATGGGTGACGTAGCACGGCGCGTGCGCAGTCTTGGAGAGGCTCGCGAGGAAGGTGCGCAGGAGCGTCGACTTGCCCACCCCAGGCCCTCCCAGCACCACGCCGATCCCACGCCGGTCGAGCAGGTAGCGAAGGCGCTCCATCGCCGAATTCATGGCGGGCGTGCTCATCGTGTCCTCAGGCTCGGAGGCCTTCTGGAACGGGAGCGACTTGAGCCCGAAGAAGGCGCGCAGCCGCGTCTCGATGCGATCAGCCACGGGCCACCTCCCCTTCCTCCTCGCCCGAATCCGTCGCGTCAGCCGCCGCGTCCGGCGCCGGCGCGAGCCGAACGCCCGGCCCCCCTTCCTCCTCCAGTCGCCGCGCGCGCTCCTCGAGCGCGCGCAGCGGCGGCGGAGGCTTGGGTGGGATCGCCTCGGGCCGCTGGCGCGCCACGTGCCGGTTCCCCGCCAGATCGACGGGGAAGGCCGCCACCACGGGCCCTCCGCGCTCGAGCTCCACGCGAACCCGTCGCAGGTCGAAGGGGTCGTAGCGCACCACGACCTTCTCCGACACGAACATCGGCCCCGCCTCGAAGGTCTTGCCGAGCAACGTGAACGTCCCGTCCTTGCGCACCCGCCGACGTACCTCGTCGAGCATGAGGTCGTCGAGGTCGACGTCGGCGGGCAGCGGACGCAGGCCGCCGGAAAGCCGCACGAAGCGGTCGAGCGGCGTCTCGCCCCCGATCCCGCGGTGGCGCCGCACGTGGTACTCGCCCTCGATGAAGGCGAAGAGCAGGCGATTCAGAGCCGCGAGGCTCTCCACGCGCGGAAGGTCCACGCGGCGCAGGAACCCCCGGCGTACCGTGCCGAAGAAGCGCTCGAGCTTGCCTCGGCCCTGGGGCAGGTAGGGCCGCGTGTGGATCAGGTGGATCCCCAGCCGCGCGCACACCGCGAGCAGGAGCCGGCTGCGGAAGATCTTCCCGTTGTCGGCGTAGAGCCGCCGGGGCAGCCCCCGCTTCAAGAACCCCTGCTTGAGGGCGTCCTTCAGGCTCCGCAGGTGCTGCTCGAAGTAGAACTCGGCATGCGCCACGA
Organism: uncultured Planctomycetales bacterium; assembly: GCA_964546345.1. GTDB lineage: Bacteria > Planctomycetota > PLA2 > PLA2 > JAEUHO01 > JAYTCP01. Next base: position 1,698 of record CAZJJQ010000430.1, on the reverse strand, counting down.
GCCGCGTGGCGTCGTCGAGCACCGCGATCAGGTACGTCTTGCGCCGCGTGCCCGCCTTCGTCGCGATCGAGGGCCCGTACATCACGTCGACCTGCCAGCAGTCCCCGGCGAGGTCGAAGGCGAAGGCACGGCGGTCGGTCGAAGGCGCCTGCCGAGCAAGGTCGATCCCCCGCGCGCGCAGGAAGCGGTAGAGCGTGGAGAGCGAGGGGATCGCGTGCCGGGTCGCCGGATCGGCGCGCAGCTCCTCGAGGATCCCCGGCCCGTCCAGCCGCCGCTCCCCGGCGGCGAGGTCCTCGATGCGCTCCGCTGCCTCGTCGGCGATGCGGCGGCTGCGCCCGCGGTCGCGCCGGCGCACCGGCACCAGCGCCGCGAGCCCGCCACCCCGGTAGAGGTAGATCCACTCCTCCACCGTGCCGTAGCCGAGGTGTACGCGCCCCCGGCGGGGATGGTCGAAGCCGGACTCGATGCGCTTCGCAATCGCGCGCTTGAGCACCCCTCGCCCCGGCGTCAGCGCGAGCAGCGGCGCGATCACCTCGTAGCGGAACAACGCGACGGCATTGATCGGCGAAGGCTCCATGCAGGCGTCCCTCCTTCGGACGTGCCGCGAAACCTCGCTCCGCGCCGATAGGGCCCGCCACGCCGAAACCGTGTGGTGGGCTCGCACCGGTGCGAGCCCAGCCGGCGATCGCGGAGACTTCCCCGAACCAGTGCGGCGACGCGCCCCCCTCGGGGGGCGAATCCGCAGAGACGGAGGCCGATGCGACAGGAGCGCGGGGCTGCGCACCGCCCTCCTCTCGCCCGCGGGCCCGGCCGGAGCGACCGCCGCGGCCGCAATTCTCGGGTCGTCAGGCGAGCCCCAGGGCGAAGCGGGCGTGGAAACTGCCGCCGTGGCGGCGCAGGGCGCACGCGGCATCGGGGTGGCCGACGAGCAGGGGCAGGAGGAGCGTCAGCACCTCGAGGCGCACCCTGTCAAACCCCGGCGGCGGCGGCGCCATGCGGGCAAAGAGCCCGCCCGAGTACGCGCGCAGCTGGGGCTGGCGGCGCAGGAACCCCCGCACCAGATGCTGCGCGGCGCTGTGGCCGCTCGCCTGGGGGCGGAGCGCGCGAAACGCGCGCAGGAGCGCCTGGCGCACGAACGCGTAGAGGTGGAGCAGGAGCCCAAGGGCCTCGGGGCCGTACTGGCGCCGGGGCAGGCAGAAGTCGGGCAACAGCGACACCGTGCAGCCGGCGCAGGGACAGAGCAGGCGCCGCACGCGCAGGCGGTGCGCGACGACGCGCTGCCCCTCCGGCAGGTACGCCCAGCGCTCATACCACCCGTGCCGGCGCAACCGGTGGCGGCTGGGGCAGAGGGGGCAGTCCCCGGCCCCGGGGACGTCGGCCGGGTCCTCGAGCTCGAGGTAGGCCTGGAGCCCCGCGGCAAGGGGAAGTACCCTCTGCACCGTACTCGTTGCTCCGAGTACAGACGGCGTCCCGGCGCCACCAGGCGCTTTGAGGCGCTCGCCTTCGACCCCCGCAGCGTCAACTGCGGGGGTCCCTTCATACCCGGGCGTCGCCAGTTTCCGCCAGGGGCTTCAGGCGCACGGCCCGGGGAGCACCGTGGCGATGCGGGGCCGACGAACCGGGGCAGAGTGCGGCGCCTGACACGTCTCGAGCAAGCAGGGCATCTCGGCGATGGAGCTGGGTCGCCAGCTCGGGATG
>CAZJJQ010000429.1:0-4152 GCA_964546345.1 uncultured Planctomycetales bacterium | reverse complement strand
CCCAGCCGACCACGCCCAGGCCATTGATCATCGTCGTGTGCGAGTCGGTGCCCACGCAGCTGTCGGGCAGGGCGACGGTCCGGCCGCCGACGACGCGGGTCGCCACGACGCTCGCGAGGTTCTCGAGGTTGACCTGGTGGACGATGCCCGTCGCCGGCGGCACCGCGCGGAAGCGGCTGAACGCCTTCTGGCCCCACTTGAGGAATCGGTAGCGCTCGCCGTTGCGGGCGAACTCGATCTCCCCGTTCTTCGCGAGCGCGTCCGCCGACCCGAACGCGTCCACCTGCACGCTGTGGTCGATGACGAGGTCCACGGGAACGAGGGGGTTGATCTTCCCCGGCGACCCGCCGAGCCGCTTCATGGCGTCGCGCATGGCCGCGAGGTCCACCACGCAGGGGACGCCCGTGAAGTCCTGGAGGACGACGCGCGCGGGGCTGAAGGGCACCTCGACCGGGGCCGGGGCCTTCGCGTTCCACCGCGCGAGCCCGAGCACGTCCTCCTCCGTGACGACGAAGCCGTCCACGTTGCGCAGCGCGGCCTCGAGGATCACGCGGAGGGAGTACGGCAGGCGGTCCACGCCCGTCACGCCGGCCTTGCTCAGGGCGTCGAGCCGGAACAGGTCGATGGCCCCGGCGGGGGTGGCGAGGGAGGCGCGGGCGCCGAAGGGGTTCTTGGGGGTGGTCATGGGCTCTCCGGCCCGCACGGGGCTTGCGGGCGAAGGTGGGGGAAACGACAGGGTACGGCGCGGCTCGCGGTCGTACTCCGTTCGGTGCGGGGCGGCGCCGTCGTGCCCCGGAAGGCCGGAGCGCGCCGCTCCGCCCCGGGCGGCAGCGGCCCACCCTTCCCGAGGTCGGCCTGGGCACGAGGACAGCCCTCTCTCGGCCTCGGCTCGGCGCCGCGGGAAGCCGCGACGCGGCTCGCTCCTTCCCCCGCTGCCCCCCTCCTCCTCCGCACCGGCCGCCGTCCCCGCGGCCCTACCACGCCCGCGCGATCCCGCGCCGCGATGCCGTCGGCCCGCGCTACGATTCCTGGCGATGGTCTCCCCCGCCCCCGACCTCCACGACGTCGAGATCCCCGAGGAGGTGCCGGCGGTCGTGCTCGGAAGCAGCGTCGTGTTCCCCTACGACGTCGTGTCCGTGCAGGTGAGCAAGCCGCAGGGGCTCCGGCTCCTCGAGCAGAACCCGGGCGACAGCGTGATCGTCGCGTGCCTGTTCCCGAAGGACCCGGACGGCGAGCAGGTGGAGCGGCTGGCGGACGTGCTGCCCGTGGGCGTCGCCTGTCGCGTGATCCACCGGATGAAGATGCCCAACGACACGATCCAGGTCGTCTTCCAGGGCTTGAGACGGGTCCAGGCGAAGGAGCTCCTGCGGACCGAGCCGTACCTCGTGTGCCGGGTGGCCGAGGTGAAGGTGCGCGAGCCCCGTGGGCCCGAGGTGGACGGCCTCATCTACCGCTGCATGGAGATGGTGGACGAGCTGATCCGCGTCGAGGGCGGCTATCCGAGCGAGATGGTGGACATCCTGCGGATGAACATCGCCGGCGGCGGGCGGTTCGCCGACCTGGTGGGCGCGCACCTCAACCTGCCGCTCGCGGTGAAGCGCAAGGTCGCGGCGACGGCCGACGTGGCGGACCGCCTGAAGGTGCTCGAGGACGTGCTCGAGGAGGGGATCGCGCGGGTGCGCGTCGAGCAGGACGTCGGGCAGAAGGTGCGCGTCGAGATCGACCGGCGGCAGCGGGAGACGCTGCTGCGCGCGCAGCTGCGCGCGATCCGCAAGGAGCTCGGCGAGGACGGCGACACCGAGGAGGAGGTGGCCGACCTGCGCGAGCGCGTGAAGGCGCTGGGGCTGCCCAAGGAGGTGGACGCGGCCGCCACGCGCGAGCTCGACCGGCTGGCGCAGATGTCCACGTCGTCGGCCGAGTACCACGTCGTGCGCACGTACGTGGGGTGGATCCTCGACCTGCCGTGGAACGCGACGAGCCGCGCCAGGATCGACCTCGAGAAGGCGCGCGCGGTGCTCGACCGCGACCACTTCGGCCTGAAGGACGTGAAGGAGCGCATCCTCGAGTTCCTCGCCGTGCGGCGGCTCAAGAAGGACCCGCGCGGGCCCATCCTCTGCCTCGCCGGGCCGCCGGGCGTGGGCAAGACGAGCCTCGGCCGCAGCGTCGCCGAGGCCGTCGGGCGGCCGTTCGTCCGCGTCTCCGTCGGCGGGATGCGCGACGAGGCCGAGATCAAGGGCCACCGCCGCACCTACGTCGGGGCGCTGCCGGGGAAGGTGGTCCAGGCTCTCCGCCGCGCCGGCACGCGCGATCCCGTCTTCATGATCGACGAGATCGACAAGATGGGCAGCGACCCGAGCCGGGGCGACCCCGCGTCGGCCATGCTCGAGGTGCTCGACCCCGAGCAGAACGCGGCGTTCACCGACCACTACCTCGACCTGCCCTTCGACCTGTCGAAGGTCTTCTTCATCGCGACGGCGAACTACCTCGACGACATCCCCGGCCCGCTGCGCGACCGCATGGAGGTCATCACGCTCGCGGGCTACACGCGGGAGGAGAAGTTCCACATCGCCCGGCGGCACCTCCTCCCGAAGGTGGCCGCCGAGACGGGGCTCGCGGCGGGCCAGGTGGAGTGGACCGACGCGGCCGTGCGCGCCGTGATCGACGGCTGGACGCGCGAGGCGGGCGTGCGCAACCTGGAGCGGCTCCTCGGCGGCATCTGCCGCAAGGTGGCGCTCAAGGTGGCCGGCGGCGCCGCGAAGGAGGCGCCCCATGTGGTGGTGGAGGCGGCCGACGTCGGGACCTACCTCGGCAAGCCGCCCTTCACGGACGAAGGCCGCGCGCGCGACCCCTCCGTGGGCGTCGCCACCGGGCTCGCGTGGACCGCGGGCGGGGGCACCGTGCTCTTCATCGAGGCGCAGGCGATGCCCGGCGGCGGCCGCGTGGTCATCACGGGGCGCCTCGGCGAGGTGATGCGCGAAAGCGTGGACCTCGCGTTCTCGTGGGTGCGGAGCCACGCGGAGGAGCTCGGGATCGCGCCGGAGGCGTTCCGCACCCAGGACGTCCACGTGCACGTGCCCGAGGGCGCGACGCCGAAGGACGGCCCGAGCGCGGGGGTCACGATCGTGACGGCGCTCGTCTCGCTGTTCACGGGGAAGCCGATCCGCACCGACCTCGCCATGACGGGCGAGGTGACGCTGAAGGGCCGCGTGCTGCCCGTGGGCGGCATCAAGGAGAAGGTGCTCTCCGCGCACCGGGTGGGCATCCGCAAGGTGCTGCTGCCCGAGGGCAACCGCCGTGACCTCGACGACCTCCCCGAGGAGGTGCGCGCCGACATGGACGTGCGCTTCACCTCCGACGTGCGCAGCAACGTCACCGAGGCGCTGATGGCCGTGGTCCTTCCGGAGTCGCGCGAGCGGCTCTTCGCGCCGATCCGCCGCGAGGGGCCCGCGGCTCCTCCGCCGCCGAAGTAGGCCCGTGCGACTCGCGACGCTCTACCGCCCCGTGGGTCGCCGCGAGCTCGACCTGATCGCGGGGTCGGGGTGGCGGCGCTTCCCGCCGCGCCTGCGGTGGCAGCCGATCTTCTACCCGGTCTGCAACGAGGCGTACGCCACCCGGATCGCCCGCGAGTGGAACGTGAAGGACGCCGCGAACGGCAGCGTCGGATACGTCCTCCGCTTCGAGGTGGACGCCGACTACCTGGCCCGGTTCCCCGTGCAGCAGGTGGGGGACGCCACCTGCCTCGAGCACTGGGTCCCGGCGGAGCGCCTCGAGGAGTTCAACGACCACATCGTGGGCGCGATCGAGGTGGTGTCCGAGTGGCGATGACCGGGCGTCGCCGGTAGCCGGACCGTCGCCCTGCTCGACACGGGTAAAGGTCTCGACGCGTTGCGCAGGGGGGCCGTCCCCGGCATCATCCCCGCCCATGAGAACCCTGCGGATCTTCGTGTCCTCGCCCGGGGATGTGCTCGACGAACGCCGGCGGGCCCGCACCGTGATCGAGCGGGTGGGACGCCACTTCGCGAAGGAGGCGCGGCTCGTGCCCGTCCTCTGGGAGGACGCGCCCCAGCGCGCGACGGCATCGTTCCAGGAGGGGATCGACGAGCGGGTGAAGCTCGACGAGATCGACCTCGTCGTCTTCCTCCTGTGGAGCCG
>CAZJJQ010000428.1:0-4154 GCA_964546345.1 uncultured Planctomycetales bacterium | reverse complement strand
CGCGGCCCCGCCCCCCGGCGCCCGGGCCGGGTGGGGGCCGGGGGGAGGGAGCGCGATCGCTGGGCGGCCGCCGCCATCGGCCCCGACGGCGCCGGGCGCCTCCAACCGCGCGCGCCGGCCACGACGCGCCTCGAGGGCGCCCCTCGACCTGGTAGCCTGGCTGGCTGGAGGACAGACACGTGACGGGCCCCCTCGCGCACCAGCACCCCGCGGCCTGGTACCACGGGACGCGGGAGGAGTTCCTCTCCACCTCGCAGGACACGATCCGAGATTGCCTCGCGGGGCGAGCCATCGGGGAGAGCTTCGAGATCGAGGCCGCCCAACAGGAGGAGTGGCAGCGGAGCGTGGACCTGCTGCAGAAGACCCTCGATGAGCGCATCCCCATCCTCCGGGAAACCCTGCGTGCGTCGGCCTGCGCCCCGATCCGGCACGTGATCCTGGAGTTCAACTTCCGCCGTCGCGGACTTCGCATCGACTGCCTGCTCCTCGCCGAGGGCGTGCTGTTCGTGCTCGAGTTCAAACGGTCGAGACTGGAGCGCGCGGATCACGACCAGGTCATGACCTACGCCGTGAACCTGCTCGAGTTCCATCGTGAGTCGCAGGACTGGTGCGCCTCGGGCGCGATCGTGGTTCCGGTCCTGGCGCTGACGGAAGGCCGAGCGCGCCTCCCGGTCGCCTGGCCGGACCTTGCGGGGCACAGCTGGCCCTCGCTCGCGAGGAAGCCCCTGGAGTGCGACCGGCACACGCTCGGGGAGGCGCTCGGCACCGGGCTACAGCACCGCCGGACGTCGGAGGTGCCGCCCGGCGACCGATGGATCGACTCCCCTTTCCGGCCCTCCTCGTCCATCCTCGACGCGACGCTCTCGCTCTACGGGAATCACGATGTCGCCGCGATCCAGGAGCACGCCGCCCCCAAGGAGGCGATCGCCGCGGCCACGGCGGAGATCCGGTCGCACGTCGCCGAAGCGCTGGGGACGGGCGCCTACCATGTCGTGTTCCTGTCGGGCGCGCCAGGCTCCGGCAAGACCCTGGTGGGGCTCGACCTCGTGATGCGCGGTGCCCACGCCGATCAGGCGGTCTTCGTGACGGGCAACGCCCCGCTCGTCGAGGTCCTGAACAAGGCGCTGAGCACCTCGTACCGACGGCAGGGTCGCGGGTCTGCCTCGTGGGCACCCACCGGGTATCACCGCAAGGACGCGAAGCTGGTCGCATCCGCCGCCAGCTTCAAGATCGTGAAGGCGCACAGCTTCCTGGGGAAGCGCGGCGCTCCGCATCGCCAGGAGGACGGCCGGGTGCTCGTCTTCGACGAGGCCCAGCGGACCTACGAGAAGGGCCGCATGGTGCTCGGCAGCAAGCTCGCCGATCACGAGGCGGATCTCATCCTGGGCGTCCAGCGGGCTTCGTTCCCTCGGGGAGGCGCCGTGGTCGTGGCGCTGATCGGCCACAACCAGGCGATCAACCGCGGGGAGCGTGGAATCGCGGCCTGGCTCGAGGCGGCCGAGCGCCTGGGCTGGACCTACTCCATCGCCGACGAGACCCTGGAGCTCGCCGAGCTCGAGGAGCGCGATCGGTGGAGGGCGGGAGCTGCTCGACGGACGCTGAAGCACGGGCACCTCCGCCAGTCGATGCGCTACTACCGGAACACCGCGGTGGAATCGTGGGTCGACGCGGTCCTCCGGGGGAAGAGCGCCGAAGCGCTGCAGGTGGCCCTGCGACTGGACGCCCACGGTGACACCGTGCGGATGACCCGGAGCCTCGATGCGGCGCGTCGGTGGGCCAGGCCCCTCACCCTCGGGGGGCACCGTGCGGGCCTCATCGCATCGGGGCAGGCCCGGCGGCTGGCGGCCGAAGGACTGTTCGTCGACTACAAGCCCGACATCGCCGCCTGGATGCTGGCCCCGGGAGCGGACGTCCGTTCGTCCAACTCCCTGGAGACCGTGCAGAACCAGTACCAGATCCAGGGTTTGGAGCTCGACTATGCCGTCGTCTGCTGGGACGCCGACTTTCGCCGAGAGGAAGAGGGGTGGTCGGCGTACAAGATGTCGGGCTCCGACTGGCAGCGCGACCGGCTCGTTGGCGTCGCGACGAACGGGTACCGCGTCCTGCTCACGCGCGCCCGGAAGGGGATGGTCCTCTTCGTGCCGAGGGGGGATGCGGACGGCGAGGACCCCACGCGGGACCCCGCGTTCTACGACGGGGTGTGGGACTTCCTTCGGTGCTGCGGCGCCCGGGAGCTCTAGGCCTGAGCGAGCTCGCGGCGAGCGACGACCGGCTCCGGCCGGCCGTGGGCTCGGGCGCGTCCGGAGCTCCGACCTCCGCCTCAACGTCTTCCCGGGCGGCGGCCCCGCACGTCAACGGTCGTCGGCGCAACGGGCCTCGTAGAGGGCTGCGGCGCGGCGGATCATCCGATCGTAACACTGGGGGCTCGTTTCCTGCGGCGCGGGAGGGTCGGCGAGCACCGCCACCGGTGTCACGCCATCGTTGCGCAGGTCGATCACCGAGACCGCCAGCGCATCGAAGCCCGCGGCCCTGGCCGATTCGCTCCCCACCAGCGATTGCAGCCTGGCGAGGACACGGGACGTGACCTCCGCCTGCCCGCGGTGCTTGGTCACGGTGGGACGTCCGGCCCCGTCCGTGCGTCCAGGACTCAAGAAGGTCGGGGCCGCATTCACCACGACGTACGCCACCGCGATCGCGGTAGGCTCCGCGCCGTGGATCGCCTGATGCGTCGCATCGAGCTCGGCCTGGACGCGCGACAGCGCCTTGACGTGCTCGGTCATGCACGCCTTGACCATGATGCCGATCCGAACCCGCCCGACGAGGGTCTCGCGGAGCGCGGGAAGGTCGGCCAGCACCGCGTGATCGTCCTGGCTCAGCTCCACGCGCCAGCGCTCGGCCAGCTCGTGCAGGGTCGGACCGGGACGCCGGCCCCGCTGGGGGCTGCCGATCACCAGATCGACCTGTTTCCGGAGACCCTGCGTCGCATCGGCCATCGCGTGGTCGACCCCGAACCCCGTGTGACCTGTCCTGAGGTCCTCCCGGAGCCGTGGACAGTTCTCCAGCAGATCCAGGATCATCGCCCAGCAGGCCGCCTTCGCATGCCGGTCCGAACGTGGGTGGTATTGCCACAGAGCGCCGCCCGGCCCCGTGGGGACCGGCTTCGAGAGGGTGCGGGCGACGATCGAGGGTCCGCGAGTGTGCATGGCCGATGCTCCGAACGGCGACGGAGGATGGGGAGTTGGCGTCCCCTGCGAGAGGAGCCGAGGGTGAGGTCGCGCCCCGCGTGAGTCGCGCCACCCTCGCTCCAGCGGGGCGCCTTGTAGCACTGCCCGTTCGATCGCGATCAGCTCCGGCCGGACAGGGCGCCCCATCCCGCGCCCCCCACCATGGCCTCCGCACACGTGCGGGGCAGACGTCCGGGACGGGCAACGGCGCCACGCCGATCCCGCGGGGGTCGAGGAGCCCGCGGCCCTCGAGGTCGAGCGCGACCGTCTCCCGCCCGGCGGACCGGCGCCTCGCGCGGTGGTACGCTGCATCCGTGTTCGGGGCCGTCCGATCGCGCCCGGCGCACGTCGCCCGTCGCGACGGGGGGCCAGGAGACGCGCCATGCGATTCCACCGGATCCTCATCGCGATCGACGGCAGCCGCCCCGCGGACGCCGCCGCCGACGCCGGACTCGACCTCGCCCGCGACCTCGACGCCCAGGTGGCGTTCGTGTTCGTCGTGGAGCCGCCCGTGCCCTTCGCCGTCGAGACGGGCGTGCCCGTCGAGGTGCTCACCGCGGACAGCCGTCGGTTCGCCAAGGGGCTCCTCGTCGAAGTCCAGCGACGCGCGGAGACCCGGCTGAAGGGCAAGCCCCTCGAGATGATCGTGGAGGGGCGCCCGGCCGAGATGATCGTGCAGGCCGCGATCGGCTGGAAGGCCGACCTCATCGTGGTGGGCAGCCACGGTCGAGGAGGGCTCAAGCGCCTCGCGCTCGGGAGCATCGCGGAGCTCGTCATGCGGCACGCGCCCTGCCCCGTGCTCGTCGTGCGCACCCCCGAGCCCGCGCCGCCGCCCGCGACGTAGGCCGGTCTTGCGGGGGCGCGCCCCTCCGGACCGCCCGGCGACGGTGACCCCGACGGCGCGTACCCGGGGCGATCGGCGCCGCGCCC
>CAZJJQ010000427.1:0-4161 GCA_964546345.1 uncultured Planctomycetales bacterium | reverse complement strand
GCCGCCCCCCGACCTCCCCCGCCCCTTCATCCCCGATCCCGACTGAGGCCGGGGGCGTAACCGCCCCGTCCCCCGCTGCGCAGTCCGTCCCAAGGTGGCGGCACGCCGGGGGATCGGTACTCTCTCCCCTCCCTCCGTGACCGCGAGCAAACCTCGCGCGAGAGGCCTTGGAGCGTCGCCATGTCGTCCCGCCTCCGGCTCGCCGAGACTCCCTATCTCCGTCCCCAGGCCCTCGACTTCCAGGTCGGCGACACCGTGGACGTGGCGACGAAGATCCCCGACGGCGACAAAGAGCGCATCCAGCTCTTCACCGGCCGCGTGATCCGCCGGCGCGGGAGCGGGCTCGCCGAGACGTTCACGGTCCGCCGGATCGTCATGGGCGAGGGCGTGGAGCGCATCTTCCCGACGCACAGCCCGAAGGTGGCCGGGGTCCGGGTGGTGAGCCGCGGCGAGGTCCGTCGCAGCAAGCTCTACTACATGCGGGACCGCACGGGCAAGGCCACGCGCCTCAAGGAGACGCTGGGCGAGCTCGCGGGCCTCGAGTCCGCGGCCCCGCTCGTGCTCGAGACGAAGGCCGAGAAGGCCGAGCGGGCCGCCGAGAAGAAGGCGGCTCCGAAGAAGGCCGCCAAGAAGTAGTCGCCCGCGCGGCGTGTGATCCCGACGCGGCCGGGGGTGTGAAGCAGCCTGGGGCACGGACACACCCAGGACCCGGCAGCCCGGGGGCTCCGGCGCCGGAGTGTCCGCGGAAGCAGGCGCCGACGGCGGCCGCAAGCTCCGTCCGCACGCGCGTGAACCCGTGCCCGCCGGACCCGATCCGGTCGCCGCTGGACACCGTGTCGGAGGGTGACCGGTCCAGCGCCCGGTTCGGCCTGCGCGCTTTCCGACCCGCAAAGTGACCGGGCGAGACGTCCGTGCGTGGAAGGGGGCACGTCTACGACCTCCTTCGCATCGCCCCCGGAGCATGCACCCCCCTGGCATCCCCGCGGCCCCCCCCCGCTCCCGCCCGTGGTCGCGGATGTGGAGGGCGCTGCGGGCGCTCCGCGGAGCTCCTCGACCCCGGGGGGACACTTCCGACGCCCTCGGTCGGCGAGGCGAGCGCGCGGCCGTGCGTGCGCTCCGGCGGGCGGGCTACCGCATCCTCGCACGCCGATGGAAGGCGGCGGGCGGGGAGGAGGTGGACGTCGTCGCCCTCGACGGAGAGACCGTCGTGGTCGTGGAGGTGAAGGCCACGTGCGCCCCCGCCGGGCACCCCGAGGATCGCGTCGATCACCGGAAGCGGCGCCGCTTGCGACGGGCGGTCGCCTGCCTCCTGTGGGCGAGCACGGGCCCGGAGCGTCCGGTGCGCCTCGACGTGGTCGTGGTGCGCTTCCACGGCCGCCGCGCGGAGGTGGAGCTGCGGCGGGGGCACGCGAGGCTGTCGTAGGGAGATGGGCGTCCGCGGCGGCGGGCGGCACAATCGCGGCCCGGGAGCCCCCATGATCGACCTCAAGGACCACCTCGACCCGGCGCGCGTGAAGGACCTCACCGGAGGCACGAAGGACGCGGTGCTCGAGGAGATGGTGGGCCTCGTGGCGACGAGCGACGCCGTCACCGACCGCGCCGCCCTGCTCTCCGCCGTGCGCGAGCGCGAACGCGTGCTCTCCACCGGCATCGGCCTCGGCATCGCGATCCCGCACGCCAAGATCCCGGGCGTCTCGCGGTTCGTCGTCGCGGTGGGACGGCACGTCGCGGGGATCGAGTTCGACGCCATCGACGCGCGCCCCGTGCACCTGGTGGTCCTGATCGCGGGGCCGCAGGACGCGCAGGACCGCTACCTGCGCCTGCTGGCGCGCCTGTCGGGCCGCCTCAAGCAGGAGGAGGTGCGCAGGCGGCTCATGACGGCGCAGAGCCACGCGGAGATCGTGGCGATCCTCACGGCGCCGTAGGCGGCTGCGCGGCGACGGTGTCGCGGGAGGGCCTGGGGGGCTCTGCGCATCCGGGGAGCACCGGCGGCTCGTCGCCTCCCGTGCCGCGCGTTCGGCGGTCCCTTCCCACGCCCTGCCCCGGGCGCGGGCGCGGCGGGCACGCGGGGTCAACGAGCAGGCGGATCGAAGCGGAGCACCAGCAGGCCCTCGTCGGTGCGCACCAGCCAACGGCGCCCCACGCGCACGGGCGGCTGCGCGTAGGCCACCGAGCACGTCAGGGGCAGCGCCGTGGTCTCGTCGTGGCGCTGCGGCTCGAACCAGACCGCGCGTCCGTCGTGGGGCGGCGTGACGGAGTCGCGGCGCATCAGCGTCACGAAGACGCCGTCGAGCGTCGCCCTGGCCGCGAGGAACGAGGGGAACCCGCTCCGCGCGTCGGCGCCGGAGGACGAGGACGGCAGCATGGCCGCGTCGCGGGGCGGGTGCCAGATCGCGGCCCGTTCGGGCACCGCGAGGGCGTCGCGATCGATCTCGATGGAGCCGATGCTGGCGCGCCGGTCGGCGGACACGCGCAGGACGTGCACGAAGTCGCCCGCCGCGACGAGGCGCGTGTCGCCCTCGAGCGCCCCCCATCGCAGCGCCTGGAGCCGCGTCGCGTCGAACCGGAGCGGATCCGGCAGGGCGAGGCCTCCGGCGAGGTCGGGGACGAAGACGAGGACCTCTTCGCCCGTCACGGCGCAGGCCACCACGGAGCCGCCCGCGAGCAGGGGCGGGAGCAGCCGGGCCACGGCCGCCTGGGCGGGCTCGGGCTGGCGCTGCCAGACGATCTGGGCCGTCACGGGCTCGATGCCCGCGAACCACACGGTCCCGCCGGCCCCCCGCCGCAGGAGGTGGACGCACCCCGCGGAGAGGGCCGAGGCCTCGGCCGAGAGCGTGAGGTCGCGCGCCCACGACGGCGCCTCGGACGACACGCGCGCGAACGTGCCGCGCGCGGCCCCGGTGCGGCGGTCGAGGATCCACGTGTCGTCCGGATCGACCGCGTCCACGACGAGGGCGCCACCCAGGACCCGCGCGGGGCGCGGCACCTCGCCGTCGAGCGTCCGTCGCCACCGCTCGGCTCCGGTCGCCGCGTCCACGCAGACCACGGTCGTCACGCCGAGCGGCGCGGCGGAGGCCACCACGTGGATCTCGTCGCCGAACCCCGTGGCGTCCCGCACCTCGCCGGGTCCCGCATACCGCCAGAGGTCCTCCGCGGACCCCGAGGCCGGATCGAGCACGCGCAGCCCGAAGCGGCTCGGCACCACGGCGCGACCGTCCCGGCGCAGGAACGCATGCGCCGGGGCCATGGGCGCGTCGTCCGCAGGCGTACGGCGCCCGCCGACGAGGGACACGCGGAGAGGACGGCCGCCGCGGATCACGTCCACCTCGATGCGGGCGCCGGGCGGCGTCTCCGCGATCAGGCGCGTCAGGCGCCGACGGTCGAGGACCTCCCGACCCGCGAAGCGCACGAGCCAGTCGCCCGCGCGGAGGCCTGCACGATCGGCGGCGGCCCCCGCCACGAGGTGGCCGAGGCCGACCCCGGGCCCGGGCAGCGCGGGGTCGCGGTCGAGCAGAGTCGCGCCGAGGAACCCGGCATCGGAGGACGGGACGGGACGCAGCGTGCCCGACCGAAGGTCCAGCACGCCGAGCTCGAGCCCGCGCGCGACGACCACCTCCGCGAGGTCGGGGCCGGCGCCGGGCCCCGACGGTTCGAGGACGGAGACGTCGGCCAGCTCGGCCTCGGAGGGCACGGCGCCCTCGGGCACGAGGCGGACGAGCCGCTCGGGCTCACCCCCGCTCGGGACGCCGCCGAGATCGTCCTCCAGCCGGCGCAGGAGGCCCGAGGCCAGCTCCCCCCGCGCCGTGCGGGCAAGCCCCTCCCCGTGGTCGTCGGCCTCGGCCAAGGCGAGACGGGCGGCCTCCGGCTCCCCGTCGCGCGCGAGCGCCTCCCCTTCGAGCGCCCGCAACGCGTGCGCGGCCGCCGAGGAGAGCTCGACGCCGATGGGCGTGCAGAGCCTGAGGTCCGCGGCCGCGACCGCCGCTTCTCCCGCGCGCCCGCCGTCGATGGCGTGGACCAGCAGGGTCAGGCGCCCCCGCCAGGCCGCGACCGTGCCGTCGTGGCGTCGGACGGCCTCCCGGATCGCGTCGTCGCCGCGGACCGAGGCCTCGGAGAGCGCCGCCTCCGCAGGGCCCTCGCGCGCGCGGAGGGCCGCGCGACCTT
>CAZJJQ010000426.1:0-4167 GCA_964546345.1 uncultured Planctomycetales bacterium | reverse complement strand
CCCCCCGCTCCGCGCCGGGATCGCTTCCCCGCCGCCGGCCGCCCCTCCGCGCGCAGGTGCGGGCCTCGTCGGCGAAGGCGCATCGACGACGGTCCCGTCGGGGTTCGTCGCGTACGTGCGCCCCCGCGCGCGACGCCTCGGGACCTCCGACCAGCTCTCCCACGCCGCGCCCTCCCGCACCGCGCAGGTGCTCACGGAGATCGTGGGCGCGGAGGGGCCGATCCACGTGGAGGAGGCGTTGCGCGCGCTCCTCGACCGATGGGAGGCGCGGGCGACCGCGCGCCCGAAGGAGGCCTTCGAGCGGGCGCTCTCGGCCGCGACGTCGTCGGGCGACGTCGTGCGGCGCGGCGACTTCCTCTGGCCGAAGGGGATGACGCAGCCCGCCGTACGGTGGCGCGGGGACGACGCCTGCCCCGTGGCCGACGCGGAGCGGATCGCGCCGGAGGAGCTCGAGGAGGCGATCCGGATCACGCTGCGCAGCGAGTTCGGCGCGACCGAGGAGGGCCTGGTGACCGCGACCTGCCGCCGGCTCGGCTTCCGGCGCATGGGCGCCGGGCCGAGGACCGCCGTGACGTCCGCGCTCACGTCGCTCCTCGCGCGGGGCGAGGTGATCAAGGACCGCGAGGGGTTCCTCGTGCCGAGGAGGTAGGGGGCGCCGGGGGAGGGGGGCGACCTCGGTGCGGGATTGCCTTCACCAACCCCCGGCCAGCGCTACCTTCGGCGGACCACCCCCCGTTAGGGAGCCCGAAACCCCATGAAGCGTCTCCTCGCCGTCACCTCCGCCTGCGCGCTCGCGGCCGTCGCGTTCGCCGCCTTCCCCGCCTCCGCGCCCGCCGAGGGCGACGGGTACAAGGTCGTCGAGGTGAAGAACGGCGGCACCATCAAGGGCGTCGTCCGTCTGTCGGCCAAGTGCCCGATCCCCATGGTGAAGGTCACCAAGGACAAGGACAAGGGCTGCGGCGAGGACCACGCCTCGGAGCGCATCGTGGTGGACGAGGCCACCCTCGGGCTCGGCAACTGCCTCGTCTACCTGAAGTCGATCGCCGCGGGCAAGGACTGGCCCGAGTCGATGAAGAGCGAGGACCGCACGTTCCTCCTCGACCAGAAGGGCTGCAAGTACGTGCCCCACGTCTCGTGGTTCCGCACGGCCACGCAGCTCGTGATCGGCAACGACGACAAGGCCGAGCACAACATCCACGGCTACCGCAACTCGATGTCGGACACGCAGTTCAACGTGTCGAGCGAGCCGGGCTCGAAGAAGGACAACATCGAGCAGGCCTTCCTCGAGAAGCCGGCCATCTACATCGTCAAGTGCGACATCCACCCCTGGATGAACGCGTACGTGCACGTCGTCGAGCACCCGTACTACGTCCTGACGTCGGCGGCCGACAAGCCGGGCGAGTTCGTCCTCGAGAACGTGCCCGAGGGCGAGTACACGCTGGTGATCTGGAAGGAGGGGCTCGGCGAGAAGGCCGTCGAGAGCGACGGCAAGATCTCCTCGTACACGTACGACCCCGACATCGTGAAGGAGCTCCCCGTCAAGGTCGAGGCGGGCAAGACCGTCGAGGTCGCGCCCGTCGTGATCGACCCGCCCGCGAAGTAGGACGTTTGCCCGGGGGGCGCGGCCGTCCGCGCCCCCGTCCCTCCCCTCGGAACCCGGGCCGCCGCTCCGATCCCGCCCCGCCGCTGCGGCTCGCTAGCGTGCGGGAGGCGGGGCGGCCACCGGGGCCAGCCGGTCGGCGGACCGGGCGTACGCCTCCCGCTCGGGGTCGGGCAGCACCAGGAACCGGGCGAGCCGCAGGTACTCGCGGGCGGCCAGCGACGTGGGGAACGAGCGCGTCACGGGCTCGTAGAGCATGGGGGCCTTCACCACCTCGGGATCGGCGCTGATCCCCGCGAGGAGGCGCTCGCCGAAGCTCTGGTCGAGGGCCGCGAGGAACTCCCGCGCCAGGGGGGACGACCGGTCCACCTTCGTGGGCAGGATCCACACGCGCAGCGTGTGGTTCATCTTGGCGCGGATGAGGCTGAAGGTGCTCGTGAGGTCGGAGAGCGCCTTGATGCTGTAGCTCTGGGTCTCGACCGGCACCACGACCTCGTCGCTCGAGAGGAGCGCGTTGATCGTGACCTTGGACAGGTTGGGGGGGCAGTCGAACAGGACGACGTGGTAGTGGCCGAACAGGTGCCGCAGCTTGTTCACGAGGATCAGCTCCCGCATGAACATCTCGTGGATCTTGACGTCCACGCGGCACAGCTTGATGTCGGCGGGGACGAGGTGCACGCCCTCCACCGCGGTCTCGAGGATCACGTCCTCCGCGGTCACCTGCTCGTCGGTGAGGAGGCTCTCGCTCGTCAGCTCGAGGGTGTCGGGGTCGTAGCCGAAGGAGGAGGTCAGGTTCGCCTGCGCGTCGAGGTCGATCGCGAGCACCCGGCGACCGAGCTGGGCGAAGGCGGCGGCGAGCGTGAAGACCGTGGTGGTCTTGCCGACGCCGCCCTTCTGGTTGACCACGCTGATCCGGCGGCGGGTCGTCCGCCCGCCGAGCGAGACCGCGCGCTCGGCGTGCTCGAAGCCGTAGACCGGCTGCCGCGCCGCGTCCCGCGGCACCTCGCCGAGGCGCCCCTCGGCGAGCCAGGTCGCGATCTGCTCGGGGGTGCTCCCGGCGAGCGTGGCGAGCTCGGACGCGGTGTACGTCGTGCCCATGGGGCGCAGACTGTACGTCACCGGGGGCCCGACCGGGAGCGGAGGCCGGATGCCGCCAGGGGAACCCGCGTCGGGTGGGGGGCCTCGGAGACGGCGTGGACGGCCGGGCCCGGGACGGGCGGCACGTCCCCCGGCGCCCCCTCAATCCCGGCCGGGGATCGTGTAGGATCCGTCCCCCGGCAAGCCAGAAGGTCCGCCGCCACGCCCCCCCGGAGTCGCGCCTCCGTGCCCCGTTTCGTGCTCGACGAGAACCAGCGGCGGACGGTCCTCGACCTCGACAAGGAGGCCGTCGTCGTCGGGCGCGCCCCCCAGTGCGACATCCCGGTCCTCGACCTCCGCGCGTCGCGCAGCCACTGCCGGATCGAGCGGCACGGCTCGCAGCACCTCCTGCTCGACCTCGGCAGCCAGAACGGGACCCTGCTCAACGGCAACCTGGTGGACCGGGCGGCCCTCAAGCCGGGCGACTGGATCGGGGTGGGCGGGGCGCGGATCTGGTTCGAGAAGGCGCCTCCGCCCGACGCCATCGGCAAGGACACGATGGTCCTCGACCTCGAGGGGGAGCTCGAGAAGGCCCGGGAGAAGGAGGACCGCCTGCTGCGCCTGCAGCGCGTGGCGAAGGCGGTCAACAGCGAGCTCCATCTCGACCGGCTCCTGGCGATCATCCTCGACCACGTGATCGAGCTGGCCGGCGCCGAGCGGGGGTTCCTCGTCCTCGGCAAGCCCGGGGAGGAGGCGGCCGTGCGCCTCGCGCGGAACTTCGAGCGCGAGGAGGTCCTGGCGCCCGAGGAGGCGTTCTCGCGCGGGATCGTGGACCAGGTGCTCAAGTCCGCGCAGCCCGTGCTCGCGGCGAACGCGGTCGAGGACCAGCGCTTCGCGGAGTTCCTCTCGATCAACGCGATCCGGGCGCGGAGCATCCTCTGCATCCCCCTCGTCACGCGGGGCGCGGTGCTCGGCGCGGTCTACGTGGACAACCGCCTGCAGAAGGGGGCCTTCGGCTCCGTCGAGCTCCAGACGCTCTCGAGCCTCGCCGACCACGCCGCCATCGCCATCGAGAACGCGCGCCTCTACGAGGAGAACGAGCGCCGGGCCCGCGAGCTCGAGGTCCTCAACCGCCAGCTCGCCGTCCGGGTGGACAGCCAGGCCCAGGAGCTGACCGACGTGCGCGACCGGCTGCGCCGCGCCGGCGAGCCCGCCGGGAGCTACCCGGCCATCATCGGGCGCGCTCCCGCCATGCGCGAGGTGCTGCGCCTCCTCGACAAGATCGTGCTCACCGAGGAGCCCGTCCTCATCGAGGGCGAGTCGGGCACCGGCAAGGAGCTCATCGCCCGCGCGATCCACGGCAAGGGGCCGCGCGCGAAGCAGGCCTTCCTCTCGGAGAACTGCGCGGCGCTCACCGACACGCTCCTCGAGAGCGAGCTGTTCGGCCACGTCCGCGGCTCGTTCACCGGCGCCGACCGCGACAAGAAGGG
>CAZJJQ010000425.1:1857-4180 GCA_964546345.1 uncultured Planctomycetales bacterium | reverse complement strand
GCGGCCGCGGCCGTCCTCCGCGCGGCGGGCTTCGCCGTGCGGCCCGTGCGCCCGCCCACCGTGCCCGAAGGCACGTCGCGCGTGCGGCTCTCGTGCCACGCGGACCTCTCCGACGGCGATCTCTCCCGGCTGCTCGTCGCGCTCGGGGACGCCGTGCGAGGGCTCCCGTCGTGAGCCGGCGGGTCTTCGTCACGGGCACGGACACCAACGTCGGCAAGACCGTCGTGTCGGCGCTCCTGCTCGCCGCCGTGGGGGTGCGCGCGCCCTCTCGGCCCCGGGGGATCTGGAAGCCGTGGCAGACCGGCTCCCCGCCCGACGACGACGCGGCGACCGTGCGGACGCTTCTGCAGCCTGCCCCGTTGCAGGCCCTCGAGAGCGCCCTCGTCCTGCCCGCGCCCGTCTCGCCGCTCGAGGCCGCCCGCCTCGCGGGGGTCCCCGTCCCGATCCCCGCGGCGCCACCCTCCCTGCGCGGGGACGCCTTCCTCGTCGTGGAGGGCGCGGGCGGGCTCCTCGTCCCGCTCGACGAGGGCACGACGATCGCGGACGTCGTCCTCCGGTGGGGGATGCCGGTGGTCCTCGTCGCGAGGCCCGACGTCGGGACGATCAACCACACGGCGCTCAGCGTGCGCGAGCTCGCGCGGCGCGGGATGGCGCTCGCGGGCCTCGTGATCTCGGGGGAGCCGACCGAGACGGTGCGCGGGTACCTGGCCTCGGTGGTGGCGCCCGCGCCGGTCGTGGTGCTGCCGCGGCTCGCGCCGCTCGACGCCCGCGCGCTCGAGCGCGCGGCGGTGCGCCTTCTCGCGGACGGGCCGCTCCTCGCGCTCCTCGACGCGATCGACGTCGCGAGCGAGGCCCCCGCGCGCGCGTCCCCTCCGCCCCCGGCGCCCCCTTCCTCCCCGGGCCCGACCCCGTCCCTCGTCGTGCGCGATGCCGCGTGCGTCTGGCACCCGTACACGCAGCACGGGCTCGGCCGCCCGCCGCTGCCCGTCGTCGCCGCGGAGGGCGCGACGCTCGTGCTCGGGGACGGGCGGCGCGTGCTCGACGGGATCTCGTCGTGGTGGACGTCGCTCGTGGGGCACGGCCACCCGGCCATCGCGGGGGCGATCGCGCGCCAGGCGAGGGCGCTGGACCACGTGCAGTTCGGCGGGGCCACGCACGAGCCGGCGGTGGCGCTCGCCGAGCGGCTGGCCGCGCTCGCGCCCGCGGGGCTGACCCGCGTGTTCTACAGCGACGACGGGAGCACGGCCGTCGAGACGGCGCTCAAGATGGCGCTCGCGGCGCACGCGCGGCGGGGCGGCGGGGCGCGGGACCGGTTCGTGGCGCTCGAGCAGGGCTATCACGGCGACACGTCGGGGGCGATGAGCGTCTCCGAGGACGGGCCGTTCACGCGGCCGTTCGCGGCGCTGCGGGTGCCGGTGCTCCGGCTGCCGCCGCCGGTGCGGGGCGCGTCGATGGAGGGGTGCGTCGCGGCGGCGGAGGCGCTGTTCGCGCGCGAGGGCGACCGCGTGGCGGCGGTCGTCGTCGAGCCGCTGCTCCAGGGCGCGGCCGGCATGCGCACGTATCCGCCCGCGTACCTGCGGCGGCTGCGGGAGCTCGCGACGGCCCACGGGGCGTACCTGATCGCCGACGAGGTGCTGACGGGCTTCGGCCGCACGGGGACGCGGTTCGCGTGCGAGCAGGCCGGCGTCACGCCGGACCTCCTGTGCTGCTCGAAGGCGCTCACGGGGGGGACGCTGCCGCTGGCGGCGACGCTCGCGACGGAGGCGATCTACGGGGCGTTCCTCTCGCAGGACCCCGGCGACGCGTTCCTCCACGGGCACTCGTACACGGGCAACCCCATCGCGTGCGCGGCCGCGCTCGCGGCGCTGTCGCTGCTCGACGACGCGGCCCTCGCCCGCGCGCGCGCGATCGGCGACCGGCTCGGGCGGGGACTCGCGTCGCTCAAGGGACGGCCCGGCGTCCTCGACGTGCGGGGGATCGGCCTCGTGCGCGCGGTGGAGCTCGGCGACCCCGAGAGGCGCGGCTATCTGGCCGAGACCGGCCGACGCATGGCGGACGTGGCCCTCGAGCACGGGGTCCTGCTGCGGCCCCTCGGCCCCGTGCTGTACGCGCTGCCCCCGCTCTGCGTCACGGACGCGGAGGTGGACGTCATCGCGGGCGCGTTGCGGGCGGCCGTGGAGGCGGTGCGGCCGTAGCCGTCCGGATGGCAGTCCGGAGCCGTGGCAGTACGGAGCCGGCGCAAACTCCTCTGTTACTTCCCGGCGCCTCCGCGCGATCCCCGCTCCGACGGAGTAGAGGATCTTGCGCCGCCTCCGTACGGCTA
>CAZJJQ010000425.1:0-1757 GCA_964546345.1 uncultured Planctomycetales bacterium | reverse complement strand
TCCGTACGGCTACTTCGGCGTGTCCTCCTTCTTCGGAGGCGGCGTGCGCAGCTCCGCGAGGGAGGACTCGATCTCGGGGAGCCAGCCCTTCGCGTTGTCGTCGAGGGCGCCCGCGGCGTCGAGGGCCTTCAGGTCCTCGAGCGCCTTCCCGATCACGCGCACCCCTTCGGCCTTCGAGGCCGGGAGCGCCCCGAGAGCCTGGCCGAGCCGCCACTGCGCGTACGCACGGTCCGCCTTCCAGCCCGCCTCGTCCGGGGACTTGCGCAGCAGGTCGTCCATGAGCTTGGACGCCGCCCGGTGCGAGGCGATCGCGCCCGCGGCGTCGCCGGAGGCCAGCTGGACGCGACCCAGGTCGTTCCAGGCGACGCTCTCGTCGCGGCGCAGGCCGGGCATGTCGGGATGCTGGTCCGCGAGGCGCGTCTGGAAGGCGAGCGCCTCCTTGCGCACGGTCACGGCGGTCGCGAGGTCCCCGATCGCGACCAGCGCGCCCGCGTAGTCGCCGTAGGCGGTGGAGAGCTTGCCCTGGCGCGCGAGGTCGTCCGGCACCTGCTCGGCGAGCGCCCGCCAGAGCGCGAGGGCCAGGCGACGGAGCTCGGCGGCCTCCGCTCCCTGGCCTTCCTTCTCCGCGAGGAGCGAGGCCACGAAGTCGCGCGCGCCGCCGAGGCTGCGCAGCCAGAGGAGGTTCGTCGTGTCGGCCTCGGCGAGCGCCTGGGCGTTGCCGAGCCAGGCCCGTCCCATCTCCAGCGCCTCGTCCGCCCGCCCGAGCCCGTGCAGCACGATCGCCACGTTGCTCTGCGTCACCGCCAGCTCGTGCTGCGCCTGGCGGTTGCCCTCCGTCTGGCCGTAGAGGGCGGCGCGGACCTCGAGGGCCTCCTTGTAGGTCGCGAGCGCGCCTTCCTCGTCGGAAGTCGCGTTGCGGAAGGAGCCGAGGCTCTCGAGCGCGGTGGCGACGAGCCCCTGCCACTTCGGCTCGTCCGGCTCCGTCGCCCGGAGGGCCTTCGCGATCGACAGCGCCTCCTCGAGCGCCTCGGTCGCGCCCTTCGGGTCGCCCATCGCCGTGAGCTCGTCGCCCACGTTCGTGAGCGTGATGGAGAGGCTCTGCCGCCAGAGGGACTCCTTCGGCTGCTTCGCGACGAGCCCCCGGAGGATCTCGAGGGAGGCCCGGAAGGAGGAGAGGGCCTGCTCCTCCTCGCCGAGCTGGTGGAGGACCGCGCCGATCTTGTTGTGGTCCACCGAGACGTCGTGGGCGAGGTTGAGGTCGTCCGGGGCGTCCGCGGCCATCTTCTGCCCGATGGCCATGGCCTTGCGGTAGGTCTCGAGCGCCGCCTTGCGGTCGCCGCGATCGTCCTGCACGTCGCCGATCAGGTCGAGCGCGACGCCCTTGTGCCGCAGCGTCACCGCGGTGAGCGACTCGGGCGGCAGCGCGTCGAAGAACTCGAGCGCCTTGGTCGCGAGGCGCTCCATGAGCGGCAGCCGTCCGATGGGGCGCAGCTCGTCGCGCATCTCGAACAGGAGGAAGCTCATCAACGACTCGGCGCGCTCGAGGTTGCGCTTCGCGACCGCCTCCGCCTCCTCCGCCTTCTTCCGCTCGGTCTCGGCGGCCGCCTGCGCGGTCCTCGCGGCGTCCCGCTGGGTCTTCGCCTCGGCCGCCTCCGCGTCGGCGCGCCGGCGCTCGCCCTCCGCCCGCTCCTTCGCCGTCGTGGCCGTCGCCTCGGCCGCCAGCGCGCGGGTCGCCGCGTCCTCGGCCTCCTCGCGCC
>CAZJJQ010000424.1:943-4188 GCA_964546345.1 uncultured Planctomycetales bacterium | reverse complement strand
CCCGCGCTCGCCCCGACGATCACCACGCGCGCGTCGTCCACGCAGGGGAGCGCGCGGGCCCGGTGAAGCAGCGCCACGTCCGCATTCTGCGTGCGCGCGAGGGGGATGCGATCGACGCCGGCGGGCGTCGCGACCACGTAGCCCTTCTCGACCCAGGCCGACGCGGAGGCGTCGTCGAGCTCGTAGCCCGCCGAGTAGACGAGCGGCAGCTTCCCGCCCTTGCGTAGCGACTCGGGGACGTAGAGCTTTCCCTTCGCGGGCGTCTCGAGCGTGTCCGGGTCCCGGTACCGGTAGGCGACGTCCGCCTTCCCGATGCGCTGGCTCGAGCCCGTGAGGACGTGGGTCTCCACCACCGCGAGCCGGCCCCCGGCCGGGGTGTCGGGCGTGCGGAGGACCTCGGAGATCCAGGCGGGTCCCCGGAACGCGGCGCCCCCGTCGTCCACGCCGCCGCCCGCGATCCGGATCGTGCCCCAGGCGGTCGCGTGGTCGAGATCGACGCCGTAGACGCCGCCGGCCTCCGTGTCCTTCCCGTCCGCGCGGAAGCCGTCCACGTAGGCCACGTTGAACGCGAACGCCTCGCCGGGCTTGACGTGCAGGTCTTCGGGGTCCTTCGCGTCGAGCGGCACGGCCCACTCGAAGGTGTACCTCCCCTTCTCCCAGCCGGCCGCGCCGCGGCCGTCCTGGCGCGCGTCGTCCTCGTCCTTGCCCGGCTCCGTGACGTGTTTGTCCACGTACAGGCCCGGCGCGATCACCTTCCGGTCGTCCCCGCGGGCGACGTCCTTGCCCTGGCAGACGCAAAGGCTCGCCAGGTCGATCTCGACGGGATCGAGGCTCCGGTGGGCCACGGGCGCCGGCACCCGCAGCAGGACGTAGAGCGCGTTCGCGGAGTTCATGACCCGAAGCTCGCAGGGCCGGCGGCCCCGGACCGCGTACGGCTTCGTGCGCACCATGCTCATGTCGAGCTTGACGACCGTGGCCTCCTTCCACTCGTCGCGCTCGAGCACCCCGTCGATGGTGGGGGGCACCGTGCAGGCGCCGGAGGTGATGCTCGAGGGCGGGCCGTCGCCCCCCGTGGATGCCGTCGGGCGTCCGAGCCCGAATCCGAGGCCGACGGCCGCGGCGATCAGGGCGAGACGCGGGATCCCCTGCCGCGCGTGCAAGCCCCCACGGACGAGGCGGGAGGGGGGCGTGGGGGTCATGGGGGCCTCGGGCCTGCCGGGGGGCTGCGTCGGCGATCCGCGTCGCCGACGAGCGTACCTGCGGAGGGCCCGCCGGGATTCAGAGGGCGCGCCGGGGGGCGGACCGCCGCCGCGGGGCGGGCTCACCGCGCCTCGATGCTCCCGATCGCCTGGATCGCGAAGCGCCGCACGGTCTCGTTGGGGTCCGCGGAGAGGGCGCGCAGATCCGACAGGGCGCCCGCTGCGGGCGGACCGATCCGGCGGAGCGCTTGGACGGCCTCGAGCCGCGTCTGCACGTTCGTCGACTGCAGGCAGCGGACGAGATCCGGGACGACGCGGTCGGCCCCGGGACCCGCGGCAGGGACGGCCTGTGCGGCCCACTGCCGCGCGCGCTCGCTCTCGCCCCGCAGGAGCTCCTGGAGCACCGGCAGCGCGAGGTGCAGATCCTTGCGCAGCGACGCCGCCCGTCCCAAGGTCGTCGCCGCCCAGAGCTCCACCTGCGGCTCGGCGAGCGCACGCGCAACCAGGTCGGCTCCCACCTCCACGAGCCCGTCGAACGCCACCGAGGCCGCGGAGGGGAAGCTCGTCCACTGCGTCCCGTGCGCCGCGATGTCCTCGCGCACCGCGGCGATGAGCGGATCCACCGCCGGACGCCCCGCGGCCGCGAGGACCTGCGCCGCCGCGGCGCGGACGGCCTCGTCCTCGTCGTGGAGCGCTTCGATGGCGCGAGGGACCGCGGCCAGGGCCGTCGTCGGATCGGCCGCCGCCGCGTGGAGGGAGGACACGCGCTCACGCGCCGCCTCGGTCTTCGGGGGTGCCGCGTCGTCCCCCGCCTCGGACGGTGGGCTCCTCCGCGAGCCACGGGCCCCTCCGTCGCGCCTCGGGGCTGGTGCGAGTCCGGGCGGGGACGCTGCAGGGGACGGCACGGGGAGCGCCGCCTCGACCTCGGGCGCCGTGCTCTCCTCTGGCCGGTGGAGGACCAGCGCCACGATCGCGGCGACCGCGACCACGAGCATGAAGGCGCGCGATGCGTGGGCTCGGGTCACGGGTCCACCCATGTCATGATACCCCTTCTTCCGCACCGACGTGGGCGCCTGCCGGGGTGGCCCTCCTGCCGTACCGTTGCCGGACACCGGAGCCGCCCTGATGGCAACGCGAGAGACGCCCGCCGCCGCCCTCCTCCGAGTCGCGACTGCGCTCCCGGGCGCCACGTGCGGGGTCGCGTGCAAGGGCACCGCGCTCGAGTCGACGACGGTCTCGGTGCGCTCGAAGGCGTTCCTCTTCGTGTCGGCCCGGACTGCGCGACTGAAGCTCGCGGAGTCGCTGGCGGAGGCGCGGGGTCTCGCGAAGGCCGCTCCGGCCACGTACGACGTCGGCGCGACCGGGTGGGTGAAGGTGACGCTCGACGGGCCCACCGCGCCCCCGCTCGAGCGGATCTCGCGGTGGGTCGAGGAGAGCCACCGGCTGTTCGCGCCGGCGAAGGCTGCGACTCCCGTGCGCAAGGGAGCGAAGCGGCCGAGAGGCTGAAATGGGCCTCAATCCCCCGTCGGGGCCACCGTGGCGGGCTCGACCATCAGGACCACGGTGCGCTCCTTGGCCCGCGTGCGGTGGGGGACGCCCTTCGGCACCGTGATGCCCTGCCGCGGCTCGAGCGTCACCGTGCGGCCCTCGAGGTCCACCTCGAGCCGCCCGGAGATCACGAAGAAGAACTCGTCCTCGCGATCGTGCTTGTGCCAGTGGAACTCGCCGAGGAAGACTCCCAGGCGCACGACGGCGTCGTTGACCTGCGTGAGCGTCTGGTTCCACCAGGGCTGCGTGCACGCGTCCGCGAGCGCGCCGGCGTCGATGCGCTCGAGCGGGCGGTAGTGGACGTCCATGTGGATGTCGTAGGCCATGCTGCCTCCGAGGCTCCCTCGTCGTCGCGCGCGCGGGCGCCCCCGTCACCGGCCTCGGGGGGCCCCCCCGGGGGGGGCCCCCCCGCGGGGGCGGCCCCAGGGGGGGGGTTGCGGGGCACCCAGGAGGGGCCCGCCGCGCGACGAGATGCCGATGAGGATCGACGCGGGGAGG
>CAZJJQ010000424.1:0-933 GCA_964546345.1 uncultured Planctomycetales bacterium | reverse complement strand
CCTCGGCGCCCTCCTGGGCGCGCGCGCGGGCGCCCCCGCCCCCGGCCCGGCGGGGCCGCCCGGAGGCGGCCCGCCGATCGGTCGCGACCTACTTCTTCGTGTACGTGGACTCCATGACGGGCACCTCCTGCCCCTCCATCGTCATGGTCATGACGAACGTGAACTCCTTCTCGCTCTTGAACGTCCACACCTGCTTGAACGGCATCGACGTGCCGGGCATGTCCCACGTGCCCGTGAGCGTGAGCATCTTCCCGTCCGACGACCGCTGGCCGCGGGAGACGCTCGGCACGGTGCCCATGGAGTCGAACCAGTAGAGCACGAACTCATGCTTGAGCTTGTCGTAGCCGAGCAGGCCGTAGCCCTCGTAGGGCTTCCCGCCGATGTTCCCGGTGTAGCGCTGCTCCTGGAACCGGCCGTCGAGGATCATCTTGATCGCCGCGGTGGACTGGCTCTGCTCGGGCTTGCCGTCCGGTCCGTGCGCGGTGACCGCCACCGACCAGGTGCCCTCCGCCGCCGCCAGCCAGTGATGCATCGGGCCGGGCGTGCCCAGCTCGATCAGCGCCTTCTCCATGTCGGAGGGCGGCGGCCGGTCGGTCGGCGGGGCCTTCTCCGGCGGGGGCACGTCGCTGATCGCGTTCCTCCCGAACCAGCCGCAGGCGCCTGCAACGATCATCGCCGTCACGATCCACGTCTTGCGCATCGGTATCTCCGGTGGAGGGGCCACGGTCCCGCCGCGGCGCCCGAAAGGAGCGCGCAGCATCCCATCCCGTGCATGCGGCGCCAGGGGGGGGCGGGGAACGACCTCTCCCGGGAGTCTCGGGGGCGCCGGGGGCCGGGGGGGCGGGGGGGCCGGCGGCGGGGCGGCGACCCGGGGGGCCGCCCGGCGCGCCCCGGTGCCCGGGCTCGTGTGGCGCGCCGCGCCGCTGGCGATGG
>CAZJJQ010000423.1:0-4199 GCA_964546345.1 uncultured Planctomycetales bacterium | reverse complement strand
AGGGCAAGACCGGCCCGTACGTCATGTACAGCCACGCCCGCGCCTGCTCCATCCTGCGCAAGCACGGGGGCCCCCTCCCCGCCTGCCCAAAGGACGCCGGCGCCCGCCTCGGGGACCCCACCGAGTACGCGCTCACCCGCATCGTGGCCCGCTTCCCCGAGCGGGTCGCCCGGGCCGTCGAGCTCGACGAGCCCTCCGAGGTGGCCGTCCACCTCCTCGACCTGTGCGAGGCCTTCCACGCCTACCACACGAAGGGCGGCCGCGACCCCGGGCTCCGCGTGCTCTCCGAGGACCCCCTCCAGCGCGCGGCCCGCCTCCACCTCGTGGACGCCGTCCGGCGCACGCTGGCGAACGGCCTCCGCCTGCTCGGGATCGCCTCCCCCGACGCCATGTGAGGCCCCTACCGGGGGGGGGGGATTCAGGGGGGCGCCGGGGGGCGCTTTTCCTGCCCCCTCAAGGGTTTACGTCCACTTGGCGATCCAGGGACGAAGGGGAGGGAGCATCCCCGGCCGGCTGCTATCCTCGTCCCTCCGGCCCCCGCCGCCCCCATGAATCCTCCCGCCCCTCCGCCCCCCGCGACGCCCCCCGGTCAGGCCCCGGCCGCCCCGGCGGGAGGTCCCGCGGCCGACACCAGCGTGTCCCGCCGCCGGTGGCGGTTCCTGCGGCACTTCGGCCGGGCGCTCGTGGACCGGCAGACCTACGACCTCCGGGAGAACCCCTACCTCCTCCTGGGGGCCCTCGTCGCGGTCCCGATCCCGGTCCTCGAGTGGATGTCGGGCGGCCCCCTGGCGATCCGGATCCTCTCCCTGTTCGCGCCGCTCGGCTGGGGCCTCGTGCTCGGGGCCTCCGGCCGGGTCGCCGCCCGGGCGAGCGAGGCGCTGCTGGCCGAGAAGCAGAGGGCGGCGGCGGCGCAGGTCGCCCACGTCGTCGAGCGCACCAACCTCCAGGAGTCGCTCGAGTCCGAGCGGAGCCAGCGCGAGGAGCTCGAGGCGGCGCAGCGCCTGATCACGACGGAGCTGAAGCTCGCCCAGGCGATCCAGAAGACCCTGGTCCCGGCCGACATCGTCCGCCCGGACCTCCAGGTGGTCGTGCGCAACATCCCGTCCTCGTACGTCGGGGGGGACTACCTCCAGGCGTACATGCCGAGGCCCGACCTCCTCTACCTCTGCGTGGGCGACGTCTCGGGCCACGGGGTGGCGGCGGCGCTCGTCGTCAACCGCCTCCACGGCCACGTACGCCGGCTCATCCTCGAGCAGCGCAGCCCCGAGCAGTTCCTCGAGGAGCTCAACCGCGCGGCGCTCCGCATCTTCCAGCACACCTACTTCTTCCTGACGTTCGGGGTGTTCCGCGTGGACCTCTCGAAGCGTCGCATCACCTACGCCACGGCGGGGCACCCCGCGCAGTTCCTGCTGCGCGCCAGCGGGCACGTCGAGTGCCTCGCGACGCCCAACCGCCTCCTCGGCATGGACGCCGACATCTTCGACTCCGAACGCCCCGTGGACGAGGTGGCCTTCGGTCCCGGCGACTCCCTCGTCCTCTTCACCGACGGCCTCTTCGAGATCCCCGGCGCCGCCGACGGCGAGATCCTCGGCGAGGACGGCCTGCGCAAGACGCTCGAGAACCTGGGCGGGCTCCCGCCGGTGCTCGTCGCGGGCGACATCCTCCAGGACCTCGCGACGTTCCAGGGCCACAGCCAGTTCGAGGACGACGTGAGCCTCGTGGTCGCGCGCTTCGATCCCACCGCCGTCTCGACGCCGCCCTCCAACGCGGCCCCGGCGGGCGTGGGCCTCGCGCCCACCCCCGCGCTCTCCGTCTCGACGGTCACGGGCTTCTCGCTCCCGACCCTGCCCCCCGCGCCGCCAACCACGACGTCGTCCGCGGCGCCCTCGGGTACCGTCGCCGCACCGCGCGAGCGCGCGGGCGCGGCGCGTTGATCCCGCCGATGCCGGAGGGCACGCCCGGCGACGGCGTGGTCTACGAGCGCTACGACCGCGCGAAGCACGGCAACGGCCCGGCCTTGGTGATCGAGGAC
This sequence comes from uncultured Planctomycetales bacterium, assembly GCA_964546345.1. Classification (GTDB taxonomy): domain Bacteria; phylum Planctomycetota; class PLA2; order PLA2; family JAEUHO01; genus JAYTCP01. Next base: position 2,167 of record CAZJJQ010000423.1, on the reverse strand, counting down.
GTCTACCGCGAGTTCCACTTCATCTGGGAACCCGGGGGCTACCACTGGGACGTGCTCCACCCCGAGCTGGCCTACCCCCCCCCGGACGCCTTCTTCGACGTGGCCGTGTGGTCCGGCGAGGTCGTGGGCACCGTCGGCGGGACCGCGAGGCAGGGGGTCGCCGAGCTGGCGAGGCTCTACCTCTACGACCGCTGTCGGGGCCGGGGCATCGGGCGCGCGCTGCTCGAGAGGTTCCTCGCCTGGGCCCGCGCGCGCGGGTGCACCCGAGCCCTCCTGTGGTCGGACAAACGCTTCGAGGACGCGCATCGCCTCTACGCGCGCGCCGGCTTCCGGGTCATGTCCGAGCGCATCTGCGACGATCCGGACAAGTCCCCCGAATGGGGCATGACGCTCGACCTCGTCTGAGGACCGTGGATGACCGCTCCCGCCGACGCCCTCCTCGCCGTCCTCGCCTCCGCGTCCGCGCGCCTCGCCGCGATCGACGAGCGGACCGCGTCCGCGCCCCGCGCCCCGGGGAAGTGGTCGCGGAAGCAGGTCCTCGGGCACCTGATCGACTCGGCGGCGAACAACCACCAGCGCTTCGTGCGCGTGCAGGCGCAGGACGGGCTGGCCCTGCCCGGCTACGACCAGGACGCCTGGGTCGCCGCGCAGGATCCCCAGGGCGAGGGCTTCGGAGGGCTCGTGGCGCTGTGGACCGCGTACAACACCCACCTGGCGCACGTGATGCGGAGGGTCCCCGCGGCCGCGCTCGGGCACCGGTGCTCGGTCGGGGGCGGCGAGCCCGTCACGCTCGCCTTCCTGATGGACGACTACGTGCGCCACCTCGAGCACCATCTGGCGCAGATCCTCGATGCGGAGGCCGCGCCGCTTCCGCCGGGGCCTCCACGAGGGGGCCCCTGGGCACGGCGTACGCTCGTCGCGACCGGAACGCCGTGGGAGCCCCTCGTCGGCTACGCGCGCGCGGTCCGGGTGGGCGACGTCATCCACGTGTCGGGGACGACGGCCACGGACGCGCGGGGCGAGGTCGTCGGCGTCGGCGACCCGTACGCGCAGGCGAAGCAGGCGATCGGGAACATCGCCGCGGCCCTCGCGCGCGCGGGCGCGAGGCTCGACCACGTGGTGCGGACCCGGATGTACGTGACGCGGATCGCCGACTGGGAGGCCATCGGCCGCGCCCACGGCGAGGCGTTCGGCGCCGTCCGTCCCGCCACCAGCATGGTGGAGGTCGCGCGGCTGATCGACCCGCGCATGCTCGTCGAGATCGAGGCCGAGGCGATCGTTCACGACGCGTGAGGGTCGCATCCCCGGGGAAGGCATGGCCGTTTGCCCGCGTTTCGCGCAGGATTGACGCCCTCCCCACGCGCCGTGGGGCATCCCTCGTGGAGCCATGGGCACCGATTTCGACCTCCCCCGCGCGGCGTGCGTCTCGCTCGAGACGTCCCTCGCCTGCGAGTGGGTCGAGGCCGACGGGCTCGGCGGGTACGCGGCCTCGACGCCCCACCTGTGCCCGACGCGGCGCCAGCACGGCCTGCTGGTGTCGCCCGCGGGCCCGGACGGGCGACGGCACCTGTTCCTGTCGCGCTTCGAGGAGACCCTCGAGGTGGACGGGCACAAGTTCCCCCTCTCCCTCGGTCGCTACCCCGATCTCTTCTCCCCCCACGGCCACCTCGCGATGGAGGGCTTCTCGGCGCGGCCGTTCCCCGTCGCGACGTACAGGATCGGCGGGGCGACGCTCACCCGGGAGATCCTGCGCCCCCGCGGGACCCCCGCCGTGCTCGTGCGGTGGACGCTTGCGGACGCGCCCCGCGGCGCCACCCTCCGGCTGCGCCCGCTGCTCCCCTTCCGCGACGCGAACGCGCTGACCCACGAGAACGGGGCCCTCTCCCCGCGCGTCGAGCGCGTGGGCCGGCTGCTCCGGCTGCGCCCCTACCCGGAGCTGCCCGCGATCTCCTTCGCGATCGGCGGCGGCGGCTGGCGCTTCGACCTCGACCCCGCGTGGTACCGGCGCATCGAGCTCTCCGCCGACCTCGCCCGCGGCTACGAGGGGCACGAGGACGCGTTCTCGCCCGGGTCGATCCTCGCCGAGCTCGCGCCCGGCCGCGCGCTCGTCGTCGCCGCGTCGATCGCCGAGCCGCCCGCGGACCCCGCCACCGCATTCGACGTCGTG
>CAZJJQ010000422.1:0-4215 GCA_964546345.1 uncultured Planctomycetales bacterium | reverse complement strand
CGGCGAGGGCGAGCGCGACGAGGCGCCGATGCTCTACATCGGCGAGGAGGTCGGCCGCCGCGGCCCCGCGGACGAGCGCATCGACATCGCGGTCGATCCCCTGGAGGGCACCAACCTCTGCGCGACGGGCGCGCCGTCCTCCATCTGCGTGCTCGCGGCTTCCGAGGCCGGGGGGCTCCTCTACGCGCCCGACTGCTACATGTGGAAGCTCATCGTGGGGCCGAGGTGCGTCGGCAAGGTGCACCTCGACGCGCCGGTGGCCGACAACCTCGACGCCATCGCGCACGCGCTGAGCCGCGAGGTCTCCGATCTCGTGGTCGTCGTCCTCGACCGCCCGCGCCACGACGACCTGATCGCGCAGATCCGGGCCGCGGGCGCGCGCATCCGCCTCATCGGAGACGGCGATCTCTCCCCGGCGATCGGCGCCTGCGTCACGGGGACGGGCGTCCACGCCGTCATGGGGATCGGGGGCGCGCCCGAAGGGGTGCTCTCCGCCGTGGCGGTCCGGTGCCTCGGAGGCTACATGCAGGGGCGGCTCGTCGAGCACTCGCCCGGCGACCGGGAACGCGCCGCGAAGATGGGCGTGAAGGACTTCGACCGCATCTACGGCGCCGAGGACCTCGCGCCGGGCAAGCGGCTGTTCTTCGTGGCCACCGGCGTGACCTCGGGCGAGCTGCTCCGGGGCGTGGACTTCTTCGGCAACGGCGCGCGCACGCACAGCGTGGTCATGGGCCTCGAGGCGCCGCAGACGATCCGCTTCGTGGACACGATCCACATCGACGACCGCGCCGACCTCGAGATCCGGCTGTAGCCGGCCCCGCGCGGGGCGCGCCGTCAGGGTCGCTTCCCGAGCGTGACCTTGAGCTCGAGCCGCGTCGCGGGGCCGCGCATCACGACGAGCTTCACCACGTCGCCGACCTCGCGCACCCGGATCCCCTCCTGCGCCTGGAAGAGCCTGCGCACCTCGCGGTCGTCCACGGCGACGAGCACGTCGCCCGCCTTGAGCCCCCCCTTCGCGGCCGGGGAGTCGGGCTGGACGGAGTCGATGCGCACCCCGCCGGAGCCCTCCACCTGGCTCCACGTGACGCCCAGGAAGCCGGAGCCGAACTTCACGGTCTTGCCGGCCTCGAGGTCGGGGAGCGCCGCGAGCACCTTCGCCCAGGGGATGCCGAACCCGATGCCGCTGTTGCGGCCCGTCGCCGCGGGGTCCCAGAGGGTGGCGAGGCCGAGGATGCGGCCCCGCACGTCCACGAGCGCCCCCCCGACGTTGCCGTCGGTCATGCTCGCGTCGGTCTGGAAGTTGCCCCGGTAGGCCTTGTCGTCGTCCGGCGCGTGCAGTCGGGAGTACATGCCCACGGTGAGCAGCGGGCTGGGCCGGCGCTTCGCGCCGAACGGGTTGCCCACGCAGAGGACGAGCCGCCCGACCGTGGCCGACTCGGCGGGCGCCGCCTCGATGGGGACCCACGCCGAGGTCGCGGGCGGCTCGACCTTGAGGCACACGAGGGCCAGGCGCTGGTCGTGCGCGACGATCCTCGCGGGGAGGGACGAGCCGTCCGGAAGGTGGGCCGTGACGCCGGTGATCTTGCCGAAGGTCTCGACGATGTCGTTCGGGTAGCCGGGCCAGACGAGCGGCTCCGTGTTCGCGAAGCCGTAGAGGCTCGAGACGATCCATCCGTCCTTCGAGACGAGCACGCCGCTCACCGGGCCCGCGTAGCGCTGGAGGCCTCGTTTGGGATCCTGGATCTGCGGCACCCGCATCAGGAACGGCTCGCTCCGCGCGATCTCGAGGCTGACGACGCTCTTCGCCGCCTGACGGGCCGCCAGCCCGAAGGCGCGCTCGAGGAGCTCCGTCTGCTTGCTCCGCGTCGGGAGGGTCTTCGGATCGGGGAACACCGCGGCGGCCTCGGGCAGGTCGCGGTACGCGTTGCGGATCCGGTCGATCGGGAAGGCCTTGCCGAGGAACTGGAACGGGTTGTCCGGCTCGGGAGAGCCCCACGAGGAGATGATCCCCACGAGCGCGCCGTCGGCGTCCACGAGCGGGCCGCCGTTGACGCCGGGGTTCACGGCCGCGCTCGTGTACAGCTCGAGCCAGCGGCCGACCCCGTCGGTCTCGGAGGCGGGCGTGAGGGACGAGACGATGCCGGCCGTCAGCGTGCCCGTGCCCTGGTCGTTGCGCCCGAACGCCATGCCCATGGCGAACGTGTAGGCGCCGACGTCGAGCCGGTCGGCGGTGGACGGGGGCACGAACGGGAATCCGCCCGGGGGAGGGGTCGTGATCTTGAGGAGGGTGGAGTCGATGGCCTCGACGCGCCGGACCACCTTCGCCAGGTAGACGCCGTAGGTGCCCTTCTTGAGGTCGGGGATGCGGATCTCGACCTCCTCGGCCCGCACCTTCTCCGGGACGGGCTTGCCGTCCGGGCCCCTCACGGGCTTGAAGTACGCGCCCGCGTCGCCGTCGGACAGCACGTAGCCCGACTTCGAGATGAGCACGCCCGACGACCCGGGCGACGGTCCGCGATCCTCGCGGGCCAGACAGAACACGGTCGCCGGGGAGAGGGCCCGGATCGCGGCGGAGAACTCTTTCTCGACCAGCGCAGCGGCGCCGGGATCGGCGGCGCGGGCCGTCTCCGACCGGACCAGCGGGAGCGCGCATGTCCCGAGGACGAGCAGGGCGACGCGCGCCGCGGCTCGCCTCCGGGTCGTGCCGACGGCCCCGACGCCTGCCCGACCGCTCACTTCCCCGTGCCTCCGGCGAGCTCGCCGGACCACGACTTCTTGTCCTTCCCGCGCAGGTACACGAGCTTCACCTTGGTCCCCGGCGGGTAGAGCGCCACGGCGTTCTGGAGGTCCGTGGGCGAGAAGAGGTCGTAGGCCTTCGAGGACACCGAGCTCCCGAGCGAGATCTGCACGAGGATGTCGCCCTTGGCGGGCGCGCCGGCCTTCGGGTCGGCCTTGCGGTTGACGGGGGAGCCGGGCAGGAAGTCGCGCAGCAGGAGCCCCACGGGCTTCCCCGCGGCGTCCGTCTTCGTGACCACGTCGAGGCCGATCTCGCCGGCGGCCGCCGCGATCTTGTCGGAGAGGAGCGCGTCGAAGTAACCGAGGATCATGTGGATCGGGATCGAGAAGGACGCGCCCGTGTTGGACGGGCCGATGGAGCCGCCGTCGGGGCGGGACGAGATCATCCCGTTGATGCCGATCAGCTCGCCCTGGAGGTTCCAGAGGGGGCCGCCCGAGTTGCCCGGGTTCACCTCCGCGTCGTGCTGGATCGCGTTCGTGTACTTGAAGTCGCCCTGGAGGTTGCGCTCGGTGCCGCTGATCACGCCGAGCGTGGCGACGCAGCATCCGTCGGCGCCCAGGAAGAACGGATTGCCGGTCGCGATGACCCATTGGCCCTCGACGAGGGCCTGGCTCTTGCCGAACCTCGCGGCCTTGGGGGCCTTGGGCTTCTCCTTCGCGAACTCGAGCAGGGCGATGTCGTACTGGACGACGTGGTCCTTGAGCTTCACCTCGAAGGTCGCCCCGTCGAACATGACGATCTCGATCTTGTCCGACCCTCGGATGACGTGCTCGTTCGTGACGATGAACGGACCCTTGCCCTTCCACATCGTCACGACCCCCGACCCGCCGCTCACGCGCTGCAGAGGCGGAGGCGCCTCGCCGTACTTCCCCTGGGGCTGCTTCAGGTTCCACACCGTCACGGAGGACTCGCGCACGGAAGCCACGGCCTTGACCAGCGACGCGTCCACCGACTCGGCGAACCCCAGGGCCAGCGCGTCGGGGTCCTGCGGCTCCTTGCCCGTCCTGGGGTCGGCCACGGTGGGCTTGGCGGCCGGGGCGGCGGCCGGGACGGAGCCGGGGGCGTCGGGCCCCGCGTCGGCCACCCCGGCCCAGGGGGTGCCGGGGGTCAGCGCGGCGCCCACGACCAGCAGGAGGACGGAGAACGTCCCTCGGAGGCTGGGACGCGGAGCAGGGACGATCTTCCTCATGGAGGAAGGGTACCCCAACGACGACGGATCCGGCGCGCTGCCGTGCCCGGCCCCGCCCCCGCCGCCCCCCCCTTCCGCCCATGGGTTGCCCCCCCATGCCCCCACGCCCCCATGCCCCCGTGCCGCGTCCGCCGCCGCGCGCCCGCCAGCGGTCCCCCATCGCAAGTCCGGGTACCGCGTCCGCCTCCGAGCGCCTGCCCGAATCGCCCTCAGCCCAGGGCCCGGTGGG
>CAZJJQ010000421.1:0-4219 GCA_964546345.1 uncultured Planctomycetales bacterium | reverse complement strand
CGCGTGCGCGTGCGCGTGGAGCCCGAGCTCGAGTGGAGGCAGATCCTGCGGGAGGTGTGGCGCATCCAGCGCGACTACTTCTACGACCCGCGGATGCACGGCGTGGACTGGAACGCGATGTGGACGCGGTGGAGCCCCTTCCTGGCGCACGTCCACCACCGGGCCGACCTCAACCTCGTCATCGGCGACCTCATCGGCGAGCTGGCGACCGGGCACGAGTACGTGAGCGGCGGCGACCTCCCCGCCAGCCCGGCGTCGCCCGGGACGGGCCTCCTCGGAGCCGACTTCACCGTGGAGGGCGGGCGCTTCCGCCTCGCGCGCATCCATCGCGGACAGAACTGGAACCCCGGCCTGCGCGCGCCGCTCACCGAGCCGGGCGTGGACGCCAGGGTGGGCGACTATCTGATCGCCGTGGACGGGGTGGAGGTGAAGGCCGACCGGGAGCTGTTCGCGGCCTTCGAGGCCACCGCCGACCGGCAGGTGGAGCTCACGTGGTCGGACGCGCCCGAGGGCGGCAGGCTCCGCCGCACGACCGTGGTGCCCGTCGCGAGCGACGGCGAGCTCCGTCGCCGCGCCTGGATCGAGGCCAACCGCGCGAACGTGGATCGCCTCTCCGGAGGGCGCCTCGCCTACGTCTACATGCCCGACACGGGCGGCGGCGGCCTCGCCGCGTTCGACCGCGACTTCTACAGCCAGCTCGACAAGCAGGGCCTGGTCCTCGACGAGCGCTACAACGGCGGCGGCAAGATCGCCGACTACGTGATCGGCGTGCTCGCCCGCAAGGTGCTCTGCCACTGGCGCACCCGCGACGGGTGGCTCGCCCGTACGCCCTTCGGCACCCTCGAGGGCCCCAAGGTGATGCTCATCAACGAGCGCGCCGGCTCGGGCGGCGACGCGCTCCCGTGGATGTTCCGCAAGACCGGGCTCGGCCCCCTCGTCGGCGTCCGCACCTGGGGCGGGCTCGTGGGGATCAGCGGCTACCCCGTCCTCATGGACGGCGGGAGCGTCACGGCGGCGGCCTTCGGCATCGTGGACACCGACGGGAAGTGGGTCGTCGAGAACGAAGGCGTCGCCCCCGACGTCGAGGTCTTCGAGACGCCCAAGGACCTCCTGGCCGGCCGGGATCCCCAGCTCGAGACCGGGGTCCGCCTCGCGCTGGAAGCCCTCGAGAAGCAACCGCCCCGCCCCCGCCCGACCGTGGGCAGCCCCGCCCCCCGGTAGCCGCCCGCCCCCCCGGCGCGGTCCTTCGACCCTCTGGCGCCGCCGGCCTTCCCAGGGCACCATCCCCCGTCCCCCCCCCAAGGAACCCCCATGAACTGGACGCAGCTGCTCACGTGCGAGGTCGAGTCCGTCTATCACGCCACCGAAGGCCTGCTGAAGCTGGTCAAGAAGGACACGCTCGGCTGGAAGCCCGCCACCGGCTCCAACTGGATGACCGTCGGCCAGCTGCTCGCCCACCTGCCGACCGCCTGCGGCTTCTGCATGAACGGCTTCCTCACCGGCGAGTGGGGCATGCCGGAGCCCAAGCCCGGCGAGGCCCCGTCGGAGGACTCCATGCTCCCGCCGGCCGAGAAGATGCCGTCGGCCAAGACCGTCGCCTCGGTCGTGAAGGCGCTCGCGGCCGACAAGGCGCTGGCGCTCTCCTGCATCGAGAAGGCCGGCGAGAAGGCGCTCGGCTCGAAGAAGGTCGCCGCGCCCTGGGATCCGACGCCCCAGACCCTGGGCGTGCAGTTCCTCCACATGATCGGGCACCTGAGCACGCACAAGGCCCAGCTCTTCTACTACCTCAAGCTACAGGGGCTCCCCGTCCACACGGGCAACCTCTGGGGCATGTAGGGCGCGAGCCCCAACCCGCCGTCCGTCCTGCGCCGCCGACGCCGGCCCCTTCCGGGCGGGCCTCGGCGGCGCGTTCGTGTCCGGGGCGCGACCTGAAGGGAAGGGGGGGGCGCGGGGGGCCGGCGCCCCGCGCCGGTCTCCCCCTCCCCGGCCTTCCCCGTAGCATCGGGCGCCTATGAACGTGTCCCTCCGGTGGTCGCGACTCGCCTTCCTGGTGCTCGGGGGCCTCGTCGTCGCGGGGCTGACGAGCCGTGCGGCGGCGGCCGGACCGAACACGGGGCCCGTGCGCGGTCCCCACGTCACCGTCGAGCTGGTCGCCGAGGAGCAGAGCGTCCGTCCGGGCACGACGTCCACGATCGGCGTGCACTTCCGGCTCGACCCGAAGTGGCACTCCTACTGGACCAACTCGGGGGACGCGGGCCTCACGCCTACGTTCGTCTGGACCCTGCCCCCGGGCGTGACCGTCGCGCCGCTGCCGTGGCCCGCGCCGCACCGCATGATCCACGGCCCCGTCGCCACCTACGCGTACGAGAAGGACGTCCTGTACCCCTTCGAGCTGACCGTCGGGCAGGACGCGGCTCCGCCGAGCGTGGCGCTGCGGGTCGCGGTGGACTGGCTCGTCTGCGACGAGGAGTGCGTCCCCGGGGACGCGACCCTCGCGCTCGAGCTCGTGGTCAAGGATGCCGAGCCTCTGAAGGACCCGGCCAGGAAGGCGCTGTTCGCCGCGATGCGCAAGGGGCAGCCCCAGCCGCTGCCCGCGGGGGCGACCGCGAGGCTCCTCGGCGAGTCGATCCTGCTCGAGCTCGAGGGCGCGGCCACGCTCGCGCCCCCGGGCACCACGGCGTACTTCTTCCCGTCGGCCCCGCGGCTGCTCACCCACATCGCGAGCCAGCCCCTCAAGGTGCTCAAGGAGACGAACCGGGTCTCCTTGGCCCTGCCCGTCGCGCAGGCGACCGCGCGCGACCCGATCCCGCCGCGGCTCGTCGGCATCGTGGTGTTCGAGAAGGGCTCGACGCGCCGCCCCTACGCCATCGACGTGGCGCTCGAGGGGGCTCCGCCCCCTATGGGCCTGCGGCCCAGGCACCCGACCTCCCCGAGCACGGCCGCGCCCCCGCTCTCCCCGGCCGCCGGGGGGGACCCCGCCGCCACGACGGCCTCCGGCGGCGGCACGATCGCCCCGACCCCGTTGCGCGCCTCCCGCTGGCCGCTCCCGGGGCACGGCGTGCTCGAGTTCGAGGAATGGGGGGGCGGCGAGGAGGCGATGAACCTCTGGCTCGCGCTGCTGTTCGCGCTGCTCGGCGGCATCGTGCTCAACGTCATGCCCTGCGTGCTCCCGGTCCTCTCCATCAAGATCCTCGGCTTCGTCGAGCACGCGGGCGACGATCCCGCGAAGGTGCGTCGCCACGGCTACGCGTTCGGGGTCGGGGTGCTCGTGTCGTTCTGGGCGCTGATCGCGATCCTGCTGGTCCTCCGCGCCGCCGGGGAGGCCGTCGGGTGGGGGTTCCAGCTCCAGTCGCCGGTGGTGGTGGCGGCGATGGCGCTGCTCCTCTTCGTCATGGGACTCAACCTCGCCGGCACCTTCGAGATCGGCGGAAAGGTCAGCGCCCTCGCGGCGGGCGCGGCGGACGGCGCCGCGCGGAACACCTACCTCGCCTCGTTCGTGAGCGGCATCCTCGCGACCCTCATCGCGACCCCGTGCGCGGCGCCCTTCATGGCCGGCGCCGTCGGCTACGCCATGACCGCGCCCGCCGTGGAGGCGGTCTCCGTCTTCACGGCGCTCGGCCTCGGGATGGCCCTGCCCTACGTGATCCTGTCCATCTTCCCGCACTGGCTGCATCGCCTGCCGCGCCCGGGCCCCTGGATGGAGACCTTCAAGAAGGCGATGTCCTTCCCGATGTTCGGCGTGGCCGCCTACTTCCTGTGGGTGTTCGGCCGCCAGACCGGCGTCGAGGGCATGCGCCTGATGCTGATCGCCTTCCTGGGCGCGGCGCTCGCCGCGTGGATCTACGGCCACTGGGCCGCCCTCCACCGCAGCGGGAAGGTCCGGTGGATCGTCGGCCACGTGGGCGCCGCCGCCGTCCTCGCCGTGGCCCTGTCCTACGCCTGGCGCGGCACGCAGGTCACGCCGGCGGAGGCGGGCACGCCCGCGGTCGCGGAGGGCTGGGCGCCGTACGAGAACGACGCGCTCGCGGCGCACCTGGACGCGGGGCGCCCCGTGCTCCTCGACTTCACCGCGGACTGGTGCGTGAGCTGCAAGGCCAACGAGAAGCTGGTCCTCGACACCGACACCGTGAACGACGCGGTCCGCGCCCACGGGGTGGCCCTCCTGCAGGCCGACTGGACCCGCAAGGACAAGGCGATCACGGACGCGCTCGCGTCGTTC
>CAZJJQ010000420.1:0-4227 GCA_964546345.1 uncultured Planctomycetales bacterium | reverse complement strand
CCGTCCGATGAACGCGAGCGACCTCCGCAAGGGCATCATCATCTCCTACAAGAACGCCCTCTGGCAGGCCGTGGAGGTGACCCACCGCACCCCCGGCAACCTGCGGGCGTTCGTCCAGGCGAAGCTGCGCAACCTCATCACCGGCGTCCAGTTCACGGAGCGTTTCGCCTCCACGGAGGTGCTCGAGCAGGCCTGGCTCGACAAGCGCAAGTGCGAGTACCTCTACATGGACCACCAGTCGGGCCCCATGTTCATGGACTCGGAGAACTACGAGCAGTTCGCCCTCCCGAAGGAGGTGCTCGGCGACGCCATGGGCTTCATCCCGCCCAACACCGTGGTGGAGGTGACGTTCCACGAGGGGCGTCCCCTCACGGTGCAGCTCCCGAGCAGCGTCGAGCTGAAGGTCACCCAGACCGAGCCGGGGGCGCGGGGCAACACGGTCAGCAACGTCTTCAAGCCCGCGACCCTCGAGACCGGCCTCGTGGTGAAGGTGCCCATGCACATCAACCAGGGCGACCTCGTGCGCGTCAACACGGACACGGGCGAGTTCCTCGACCGCGTCAACAAGTAGCCCGCGGCCGATCTGGCGCGTCGCGAAGCCGGCCGTTCGGGCGGACGGCGCTCCCCGCGTCGGGGGCGGGGCCCGCCGCCGGCCGGCCGCGCGTCGGGCGGTGGCGGACGGTGGCAGATGGCGGCGGACGGCGGAGGAGTGGGGGGGCGCGGGGGGCCGGGGAGGAGAAGGTCGCGCCGTGGGGTGGGGCGTGCACGATCGGTGTTCGGGCCCTCCGGCCCTGCGCGTACGCTCTACCCGTGTCCCTCGGCAAACGCTTCCTCGAAAGCCCCTTCGCCCTCGCCGTCACCGGCGTGCTGCTCCGGGTCGTGCGCTGGATCTGCATCGGCGGCACCCTGCCCAAGGCCGATCCCCGCCTCCACGCCCTGCTCCGCACGAAAGAGCCGGTGCTCTTCGTCTGCTGGCACCAGGACTTCCTCTGGACCATCGGCTGGCTGTCCCGGTGGAACCCCCGTCGCCGCTCCTACGTGCTGGCGAGCGCCAGCCGCGACGGCGGGCTCGCGGCCGCCGCCGCGGAGGCCGTCGGCTTCCGGGAGGCCGTGCGCGGCTCCTCCGCGGCCCGGGGCGCCAGCGCCCTGCTGCGGCTTCAGCGCTTCGGCCGGGATCCGAGGCGGCCGTCCCTCGCCATCGTGGCCGATGGTCCTCGGCCTCCCGCCCGCCAGCTGAAGCCGGGCCCCGTCCATCTCGCCCGCGAGACGGGCCTTCCGCTCTGGCTCCTCCGCACGTCGTGGTGGCCCGACCCTTCGCTGCGCCGGACCTGGGCGCGCTTCCATGCGCCGCCGCCGTGGGGCCGCGGGATCATCGCCGCGGACGGCCCCATCCACGTGCCGGGCGACCTCGATCGCGAAGGCCTCGAGGCGACCCGGCTCGCGATCGAAGCACGGCTCAACGCCCTGGCCGAGCGTGGCGACGCCATCGCCCGACGGGTGTGGGGGCCCGGCTAGCGCCGCTGCGGCTCCTCGCGTGTGCGGTGCGACCGCCGGCTCTAGAGTGCGACGGCGAGGACGATCCCCAGAAGCACGACGGCGAAGGTGGCCAGCTCGCGACGAACGAGGACGGAGACGGGCATGGGATCCATGGCTGACCTCCGGTGGGGACGGAGGTCAGGCTACGGGTGGGGGGGGACAGTCCGGTGGCCCCTCCCCCCGGCGCCCCCCTCCTCCTCAGGTCGGGTCGTAACCATCGTAGGGAACTTGGGTTACGATGACGAAGGCGCCGCTAGGGCGCCGTGAACTCGCCGACCTCCAGGACGTCGTTCGTCTGCAGGAGGACCCCTCGGACGACGCTGCGCTCCTCCTCCGGGGTGCCTTCGAATCGCACCACGGTCAGCTCGACGCGGGTCGGCCGTTCGATGCGGTAGGCGTGGGCCTGCACGCGGTACGTGCCCTTCTGCAGGCGGGCCTGGGTGTAGGGCTCGGGGCCGAAGCCGGTGGTCACGTCGGTGTCGAGGGTGCCGCCGGCCTTTCCTTCGCGATGGCTGTACAGGATCTTCTCGCCGTCGGGCCCCGTGAGCCAGAGATCGACGTCGGTGCCCGGCGTGTCCCAGGTGAGCGTGACCCGCAGGTCCTTCGCGGGCACTTGCGCGTACACCGCGACCGCGTCCTCGGCGGCGACGCCGTCGAGCTCGGCCACGGCGCGGATCGTGTTGAGCCCCGGGGAGAGCACCTGGGGCTGATGGAAGGCGCCGCTGCCGTCCACGCCGACCGACATGGGGATGCCGTTCACCACGAGGGTGATGCGGTCGGACGGGAAGCCGCGTACGGTCCCCGCGATCCCGATCACGCGCTCGGAGGTCTGGCCGCCCCGCGGGGCGGTGAGCTTCACCTCGAGCGGCGAGGGCGGGGTGGGCGCCGGGTCCGGTGCCGGAGCGGGAAGGGGGGCGGGGACGGGCGGGGGCGGCGGTGCGGGGTCGTCGGCGCGGGCCCGGGCGGCCCCTCCGAGGGCGCCCAGGGCGAGCAGGCCGAGGAGGACCGGGATCGCGAACGGACGGGCGCTCACTTGCCACCTCCCACGCCGCCGGCGGCGCCGTCGCGCGACACCTCGAGCACCTCCCCGCGGGCGTTGCCGCGGACCCAGGGCGCGTACATCGACGAGGCCTGGGCGGGCAGCGCGGTGAAGGAGCCGACATGGACCGTGCGCATCCGATGGCGGAACACGTGCGTTCCGGCGGGCAGACCGGTCACGAAGAACACGGTGCGGTCGTCGCGCACCTCGGTGTGGTCGGCCTGCGCGGCCGGGGCGAGGCCCGGCACGGGCAGGGCGACGTCGGGCTCGGGCTCGAACCCCGCGGGATGGGGGCTCTCGACCATCACGAGGTCGCGCGCCTGCGTCGTGGTCACCGTCACCTCCACCTCGACGATCGTGCCGGAGGGCACGGTCTCGGTGAAGGGAACGCGCGCGTACGTGACGGGCTGTCCAGGCGCCTCCTTCGGCACCAGCCGCCACCAGGTGCGTTCGACCCTGTAGCCCGCGTCGGCCGGGTCGATGGCGGGGCCGGTCTCGGTGAACGAGAGCGCGGCCGCCACGGTCGTGCCCTGCGGGCCCTCGGCGGCGACGGTGATCGGGCCCTCGGGCAGCTCGGTCTCGCCGAGGTCGAGGGCGGGGGCCTCGGAGAAGCCCATCTCGGGCGTCACGACCAGGGGTGGGCGCTTGAGCCCGTTGATCGACACGATCACGGAGCTGCCGGCGCCGAAGTCGTTGCGCCCTCCGGCCCACCGCGTCAGGAACGCGACGCAGGCTGCGGTGTCGCGGGTGCTGTTCCACCGCGCCCCGTCCACGCGCTGCGCGAGCAGCCAGCGCACGCCCGGGGCGAGGAGCTCGTGGTCGGGCGCGGCGGACAGGATGGAGGAGAGGGCCCACGCGGTCGTCTCGACCGCGTCGTCGGCCCACCGGCCCGAGGACATCCGGCCGGGACCGTCTCCGCCCCCGAAGTGCACCCCGGCCGCGTCGCGGATCGCGCCGGCCGTCAACGCCTTCAGGTGGACCGCCGCGTCCTCGGCGCGTCCCGCGGCCAACGCCGCACGGAGCCCGAATGCCCGCTCGAGGGCCGACAGGGGCGTGCCGCTGTCCGGCGGCGCGGGCGGGAACGGAAGGTCGGGCAGCGCCTTCGCTTCGGCGAGGACCATCCAGGCGAACGCCCATCGCGCGCCGCCCACGGCAGAAGGTGCGCCGGACGTGTGGGTCCCGCCGCGTTCGACGTAGGCGCGCAGCCACGCCAGCGCCTTGCCCTCGATCGCACGCGCGGGCGCGGGATCGGGCAGCACGGCGGCGGCCCGGGAGAGCCCGTGGGCCACGTACGCCGTCATGTAGAGGTCGCTCGCGTCGTGCTCCCACCAGCCGAAGCCCCCGTCCTCGTGCTGGAGGACGCGCAGCCGCGCGAGCCCGGCGTCGATCATCTTCGGCAGGTCGGCCAGGCGGCCGCGGAGCGGCGCCTTCCACGTGTCGGCGGCCACCTTCGCCACGACGACGGGCACCAGGCGGCTCATGGTCTGCTCCGTGCACCCGTACGGGTAGTCGAGCAGGTAGGGGAGGGCCGTCGCGCCGGCCTGCGCCGCCGACGGAGCCACCGTGACGCGAAGACGCGCGGTGCCGCGCTCGGCCGTCGCGGGGCGCGAGAGGGCCGCGAGCGTGACGGGGCCCGACTCGACGAAGGCCGT
>CAZJJQ010000419.1:0-4236 GCA_964546345.1 uncultured Planctomycetales bacterium | reverse complement strand
GAACTTGAGCGCTGTTCGTCTGGGAGGACGCGTACACGTCGCCGATGGTGGCGCTCGTGACGCGAACCAACGACTCCAGCCGCTTCGCTGACTTCCGCGCCGGGCAGGCGACCTAGCCATGCCCCGGCCGCGCGAGCTCCCGAATGAGGACTGCCTCCTGTCCGCCGCAGAGGCGGGAGCGATCTGCAAGGTCAGCCGGAGCCGGTGGGACAGCTACGTCGCGCGGTTCCCGCTGCTCATGCGGGGACGGCGTCTCGTCCAGGTCACGCCCGGCGGTCGCGGGACGATGCGCTACCTCCGGTCGGCCGTCATCGCCCACCTTCACCTCGAGCTCTCCGCTGATCGGGAGCCGACGCCTGATACCGACGACGTGGTGGCCTCCACCGAACAGGAGGCGTCGTGATCTGGCGCCCATGGTTCGCGCGCGGACCACCACCGATTGGCGCCTCGTGCGCCGCTCCACCAGTTCTTCGCAGGCCGGGGCCCCGCTCGCTCGCAAGAGCGGTCTGGGACGACAAACGGCGGACCTCCCCGGCCTGCCTCTCTCACTCCAGCGAGGTGCATCTCATGAGCTACGGCCAACTCCTCTTCATCGTCGCGGCCTTCGTCATCGTCTGCAGGCTCTGGAGTCGCCATGATCGCTGACGGCAACAACGCGACGGGGGTCTGCGCACCGGCCGCGGACGACGACAACGAGACCCCGGACGACGCGACCCGCCGACGCGAGACTCGCCGCCACGCGAACGCGCGTCCGCGCTGCTCGAAGTGCGGACGCTTCGACATGGGTCCGGGCGGCGCCGGGTTCGGCGACGGCGAGTGGTACTGCGAGACCTGCGCCGTGCGGCTCGACCTCGAGCGTGGCGACGGGAGCGCGCGATGAGCGCGTCCGACGATGCCACCGCCCGCCGGGTCGAGCTCGCGCTCGCCGCCCACGCCCGTGGCTGGGCGCTCACGCCGCTGCGCGGAAAGGAGGCGTACCTCAACGGCTGGCAGAAGCGCCCGCCGCCGACGCGCGAGGACGTCGTGGCGTGGGCGACCGCGGGCAACCTCGGGATCCGCACGGGCCCGATCTCCGGCGTCCTGATCGTCGACGTGGACGTCCACCGCGGCGGGACGATCCCGGCGTGGGCCGAAGGCGCGCCCCGGGTGCGGACCGGCAAGGGCGGCGTGCACGTCTACTTCGCCTGGCCCGCCGAGCCGATCCGGAACTCGAAGGACCGCGTCGCCCCGGGCGTCGAGATCCTCGGGGACGGCAAGCAGGCCGTCTACGCAGGCAGCGTCCACCCCGAGACCCGCGCGATCTACACGTGGGAGATCGAGCCGGGCGCCGAGCTGCCCCCGTTCCCCGCCGACGTCGCGGCGACCCTGCGCGCGTCGAAGGCGCCGAAGGGCGCGCGCCCGCCGCTGCACGTCCTGCCCCCCGCGGACCACGGCGTCACCGCGTACGGCCGCAAGGCGATCGCGCTCGAGCTCGCCCGCGTCCGGGCGGCGCAGGAGGGAAGGCGCAACGAGGAACTGAATGGCGCGGCGTTCAACCTGGGGCAGCTTCACGCCGGGGGCCAGATTCCCGACGTTCGCGACGACCTCGAAGCGGCGGCCCTTGAGGCGGGGCTCGGCGAGACCGAGGCCCGCAAGACGATCGTGTCCGGCTGGGGCGCCGGGATGGCGAACCCGCGGACCCCGAAGCCTGCGGCACCGCGGCGTCCGCGGCCGACCCCTGCCTCAACGGGCGCGCCCGAGCCCGACGAACGGCCCGAGCTTCGGATCACGACGGACATGCCCGCGGTGATCAACGCCGCCGAGTCGGCGGTGCTCGACCACGCGCCGGGGCTCTATCAGCGCGGCGGCGTGCTGGTCCACGTCGCCCGCGACGGGGCGCCGCACACGCCCCTGATCAACCGCCCCCCGGAGGCGCCGACGATCACGATCGCCGGCCCCGCCTTCGTCCGCGAGCGGTTCTCGGCGGCGGCGCGGTGGATGAAGTTCGATGGGCGCCAGGAGCAGTGGGTCTCGGCCATCCCGCCGACGTGGGCGGTCGCCGCCTTCCTCGAACGGGGCGACTGGCGGCTGCCCCGGCTCGAGGCGGTCATCGAGTGGCCGACGCTGCGTCTCGACGGCTCGGTGCTCGACCGGCCGGGCTACGACGAGGGCACCGGGCTGCTGTTCCAGCCGAACCGCGGCGCCGAGGTCGTGATCCCGGCGAACCCGTCGCGGGAAGAGGCCGCCGAGGCCGCGAAGACCCTCCTCGACCCGTTCGCCGAGTTCGCGTTCAAGACCCCCGAGGACCGGGTCGCCGTGCTCGCCGCCGTCCTGACGGTCGTCGCTCGGCACGCGATCGATGGCCCCGTCCCCATGTTCGCCGTCCGCTCGACGGTGCGCGGGTCGGGGAAGTCGCTGCTGGTCCGCGGGATCTCGACGCTGGTCACGGGGCGGGACGCGGCGCTCAACGCCTACAGCCGCGACGACGACGAGACGCGGAAGGTGATCCTCGCGATCTGCCTCGAAGGGCACCCGATCTCCGTGTTCGACAACATCGAGGGGGAGATGGGGTCGCCCTCCCTCGCCCAGATGCTGACGAGCGGGTGGGTGTCCGGGCGCGTGCTCGGCGAGTCGAGGAACGTCCGGCTGCGGTCGCTGAGCACGTGGTTCGCGACCGGGAACAACATCGCCTTCACGAGCGACCTCGGGCGGCGGGTCGTCCCGATCGACTTCGAGCCCGACACCGAGAACCCCGAGGACCGCACGGGCTTCCGGTACGCCGATCTCCTCGCCCACGTCGCGGCCGAGCGGTCAAAGCTGCTGGCGGCGGCGCTGACGATCCTGCGCGCGCACGCCGTCGCCGGGCGCCCGGCGCACGGGCTGTCCCGTCTCGGGTCGTTCGAGGCGTGGGACGACGTCGTCCGCAGTCCGCTGATCTGGTGCGGGGCCGGGGACCCGTGCAAGACGCGGCTGCGGCTCCGGGAGGAGGGGGACTCGGACCGGGACCGCCTGCGTACGCTCCAGACCGCGTGGCGGGAGAAGTTCGGCGACGAGTCGTCCACGGTCGCGGGCGCGATCGAGCGATCCAAGTCCGACCCCGACTTCGCCGAGGCGCTCGCGGCGGCGGGGCGCGACAAGGAGGGCAAACCCCACGGCCACCGCATCGGGCACTACCTGCGGCTGAACAAGGGCCGCATCGTGGACGGGCTGCGGTTCCAGGTCGACGGGCACGACCGCAACGGGGCGCAGCGCTGGCTGTGTGCGGGGAACGCAGGGAACGCAGGGAACGATTCTGTCCCCGCGCGCGAGATGGCAGATCCCATCTCAGATGGTGCGTCTGACAGTTTGCTGGGGAGGGCGGAAACGACCCCCGCGATCCATGCGTTCCCCGCAGAGGGGGAGACGCCCCCCCGGTGGCCGGTGTGCCCGATCTGCGCCGAGACGGACCGGCCGGCGGGCAGCGCGGCGGGGTGCCGGACCTGTCGCCAGTTCCTCACGGCCATGCGCGAGCTCCCCCCCGATCCGCGGGACGGTCCGGCTCCCGGGCACTCCGAAGACCCGAGGTGGTCGTGACCCGGGCCGTCAAGGTCGGGCTGGTCCCCGAGACGCGGGGTCCGGGGGGTGCGGCCGGGGGGAGAAAGCCCTTGAGGGGTCCCCCGGTCAGAGCCCTCATGCGACGCGACCGGTGGGGAGCGCCCCCGCCGGATGGAGTCTGACGATGGCCACGAAGAAGACGACGACGAAGGCCGCGAATGCCACCCCCCGGGTCGGCACGAAGCCCGCCCCGAAGGACCCGAAGAAGGCCCCCCCGGCGGACGGGCTGACCCGCGCCGAGATCGAGCGGGCGAACGCCGCCGGACCCGGGGCGGTCGCCGACCTGATCCGGGATGCGGCGAAGAGCGGGAAGGGGAAGGCCCCGGCGACCGCGAAGAGCACGAAGGCCCCGGCGCCGCGCGCGGCGCCGACGAAGGACGCCCGGCCGACGGCGGAACGCGACCCGCGTCTCCCGAAGCCGGGGACGATCCTGACGCGCGCGTTCAAGAACCGCGAGATCAAGGTCGAGGTCCTCGACGCGGGGTTCAGTTTCGACGGGAAGACCTGGCGGTCGCTCTCCGCGATCGCGCGCGAGGTCAGCGGGACCTCGTGGAACGGGTTCTTGTTCTTCAACCTCCAGACCCGCGCGACGCAGCCCGCCGCGACGCCGGAGACGAAGTAGTCGTGGCCGCCCGCGACACGACCCCGCGCCCCCTCCTTCGG
>CAZJJQ010000418.1:0-4238 GCA_964546345.1 uncultured Planctomycetales bacterium | reverse complement strand
TGACTTCGAGCGCGGCGCGGCCCGCGCGCGTGGTTCAGCGAAGCGCGGGCACCGGCGTCGGCGGCGCCGACGGCGGCACGAAGCGGACGTGCGAGGGCGCGGGGCCGCCGCGCTCCTGCCCCGCGTCCCAGGTGTAGGCGTAGGGCTCGTGTCCCGGCACCTCCGCGCAGAGATGGAGGACGCGGACGGTGCCCTCCGGGCGCACCACGGCGCCCGTGCCGGTCACGAAGGCCACGGAGGGCACGCCGCCCGGCCCCTCGTACCAGAGGCGCACCTCGGCCACGTCCGCGGACCGGAGCGCGGTCTCGGCCAGCGGGACGGCCACGTCGGCGACCAGGTTCGCGGTCCCGCCCGCGGTCTCCACGTACACGCTCGTCAGGCGGCACCGCACGGGGTTCGCCGCGCCGATCGTCAGGTCCGCCTCCCGGCCGGGAGGCGGGGCCTCCGCGACCTTCTCGGCCGAGGGGGCGCCCGAAGGCGTGCCCGGCGGCGCCTCCTCCTTGCGGAAGCCCGCGTAGACGTCCGTGGTCATCCCCCCCGTCAGCACGACGCGCAGCGACACGCGCGACGTCGGGGCCCACCCGGGCTGCGCGGGCACCTGGATCGACCGCGAGCCCGCGTTCGCCGCCGTGCACGCAGTCCCGTCGTCGCCCGTCGTCAGGTACGCGGGGCGCCCGCCCTCCACCCGCACGCTCCACGCGGCCAGCCCCGCCTCCTCCGTCAGCTGCTGGACGCCGTCGCCGTTGCGGTCGTCGAACACGTGGACGCACACCCGGGTCTCGCCGGAGCCCGGCGGAGGCTCGGCCCCGGCGGAGCGTACGCCGAGCCCCCCCACGGCCCCCGCGACGCCGAGGACGCCCACGAAGCCGAGCGCCATCCGGCGCATCGCCCGGCCCCCGGTGCTCCCCCGTGGGCCCCGCGCGTCGGCGTTCGTGCGAACCATGGGTCACCTCCGTTCCGTCGCAGCCTACCGAGCGCGGGCTTCCGCCCGCAATCCCGAACGGCCTGCGAGCATCGAGGGGCGCGCGGCCCCGCCCAGGAAACGGGTCCCTCGGCCCACGACCCGCCCACGCCCCCGGCCTCGATTCCGACGTCGCCTGCCCGTCGCCCCCGCGATCGCCCACGGCGGAGGTGGCGGTCGGCCCCCGCCGCCCCCATCCTCTCCGGCACCGCCCGGAGCCCCCCATGTCGTCCCCCTCCTTCGCCGACCTCACCGTCCGCCGCTTCGTCGAGACCCTCGCGAGCGACTCGCCGACGCCGGGCGGCGGCTCGGGCGCCGCCATGGTGGGCGCCATGGGAGCGGCGCTGGTCCGCATGCTGGCGGCCCTCACGATCGGCAAGCCCAAGTACGCCGCCCACGAGGCCCTCATGCAGGCGATCGCCGCCGGCGCGGCCGACGCCGTGCAGCGCCTCCTCGCGCTCGCCGACGAGGACACGAAGGCCTACGACGCCGTCTCGTCCGCCTACAAGCTGCCCAAGGCCACCGACGCCGAGCAGGCGACGCGCAAGGCGGCGATCCAGGCGGCGCTCAAGGGCGCCGTGGACGTCCCCTTGAAGATCATGGAGCAGTGCCTCGAGGTCATCGGCCTCGCCAAGAACGCCGTCCCGAACGGCAACCGCAACGCCGTCAGCGACGGCGCCGCCGGCTCCGAGTTCGCGCGCTCCGCCATGACGGTCGCGGCCTACAACGTGCGCATCAACCTCGTCTCCATCGAGGACGAGCGCTACGCCAAGGACGTGCGCACGAAGCTCGACGAGATCCTCTACATGGGCACGACGACCGCCGGCGAGATCGACAGCAAGGTGCAGGACATGTGGAAGCCCAAGCCGACGCCGCCGCCGTCCCCCTTCGGCGGGCTCGGCGCCCGCCCGACGGGCGCGTAGCGGGAGGGGGCGGCGGAGCGGTCACCGCGGAGGCGGGGGGCGGCGGGGGGAGGGCCCCACGCCCGCGCGGGCAGGGGCCGTCACCGCGCGAGCAGGTTCCGCGCGCGCAGGAGCAGCCGCTCCGGTGCGTCCAGCGCGCGCACCTCGTCGAGCCGCGCGCGGAGGGCGACGGGATCGTCCGTGATCACGTGGTCCACCCCCGGGTCGAGCAGCGCCGGCAGCGCGTCGGGGTCGTTGACCGTCCACGGATGGACGCGGATGCCGCTCGCGTGCGCGCGACGCACGAACCGCGCCGTGGCCATCCCCGCGTTCACCATGAGGAAGTCCACCTGCAGGGCCGACAGGTCGCCGATGGCCGCCCCGGCGATGTACCCGATCTCGATCGTCGGCTCGAGCGCCTTCGCCGCCCGGATGGCGTCGTAGGACTGGGAGCAGATCCGGCACCGCCCCGCGATGCCGCCCTTGCGGACGGCGGCGACCGTGGCGAGCACCAGCGGCTCCTCCGCTGCCTTCGTCGGCGGCTTCAGCTCGATGTTGAGCCGGATCCGGTCCCCCGCCGCCGCGATCACCTCGTCCAGCGTGGGGACCCGCTCGCCCTCGAAGCCCGCCTTCTTCAGCGCGCGTCCCACGTCGAGGGCGCGGATCTCCGCGAAGGTGGCGTCGGCGACCCGCTTCGCGGGCCCTCCGATCCGCACGAGGTCGAAGTCGTGGAGCACGACGAGCGCGCCGTCGGACGTGAGCTGCACGTCGAGCTCGGCCCACTCGGCCCCGTCGTCGATGGCGCGCCGCAGCGCCGCCACCGTGTTCTCCGGGGCCGCGAGGGCCCCCATCCGGTGGGCCGTGATCTCGACGCCGTCCGCGACCTTCTGCGTCCGCAGCAGCAGGTACGCCGCGCCCCCCGTGGCGACGGCGAGCACCGCCAGCACGCCGAGGACCCTCCCCACCAGCGCACGCGGGACGCGCGCGTCGGGGGGAAGCGCCGTGGCCGGCGGTCGGTCGGTCGCCTCCCGGTGGAGCCGGTCGATCAGCCCGGCGAGGAGCGCCGTGCCCACCCAGGAGAGGAGCAGCCCCAGCGCGGCCCACACCGCGAGAACGGCACCGGTGGCGGGCAGGGCCTGTCGCATCCCCGTGCCCGTGCGGTCGAGGACCCACCCCGCGAGCCCCGCGAAGCCCGCCTCGAAGGCGGCCGAGACCCCCACCACCACGACGGCCCACGCACCGAACGCGCGCAGATGCCGAAGCGCCCGGCCGCGGGTGCGTTCCGCGCTGCGGCGCAGGGCGGTGAAGGGCAAGAGGCCCGGCTCCTCGAGCAGGATCGGCAACGCGAAGCACCACCGCAGGCTCAGCCACGCGAGGACGAAGACGAGCACGCCCGCGGGCACGGCCGCCGTCGCCACGCCGTACCAGAACACCGGCGGCTTCAAGACGAGGAGGCCGTTCAGGTCCCGATCGCCCCACGTCGCCTTCACCGCGAAGAGCATCCCGAGGACGCAGGGCACCGCCACCAGCACACCCGCCCCCAGCTGCAGCGCCCCGAGACGCAACAGCCGCTGCCCGTCCCGCAGCAGCCCCCGGATCGTCTCCCCGACGGTCGCCGGCGGGTCGCCCAGGATGCGCAGCAGCCCCGCCACGTGCAGGTACGCCCCCGCCACGACCACGGCCCCGACGACCACGAGCGCGAGCGCCCCCGTCACCGACAGGAGGAACTCCGCGATCTCGAAGTTGCCCGCCGACACCTTGCCGGACCGCGACAGGAACAGGCGCAGGAGCAGCGCGCCCAGCGGGGCGACGAGGGCCGCCTCGAGCACGCCGAACACGAGGGAGAAGCCCACGACGGCGCGGAGGCGCGTGCGCACGCGTCGGAGGACGGCGAGCAGCCTGGCCATGACGCGGTCCCTCCGGGCCATCGCCAGGGTACGCCGGACAGGCTGTTACCCCGGAGATCGGCGCGTGCACGGCCGGGGTTCACCCCCCCCACGGGTCGCCGCCCGCCGACGCGTCGCCCACCGCGAGGACCGGCCGAACCGCCCGGCCCCGCGCCGGGGGGTGCGCCGACGCCGCAGCCGACTCCGAGAATCAGGACGTTTCCCGCCCCCGACATGCAGCGGTAGAATTCCGCGCGAACCGGCCAGGGCCTCACGGCCCTGCGGCGCCGGGACATGTCGGACCGACGGGCCCGGCACCTACGGCCACGGGGCGCTGCCCCGATTCGAAAGGAGGTGATCCGATGGGTAGTCGTGACTTGCGAGGGCCGTCCGCCTAACAGGGACGACCGACGGGCCTCCCCGTTGGACGGCCTTTCGAAGCACACGGGCGGATTCCCGGCAACGGGGATCCGCCCGTCTTGCTTGCAG
>CAZJJQ010000417.1:0-4245 GCA_964546345.1 uncultured Planctomycetales bacterium | reverse complement strand
CTAGGGCCTGGGACCCGCCCACGCGAACGGGTACGATCCTGCGGTGATCGATGCGAAGGAAGGCCCGATGCGTGCACCCTGGCTCGTGGCGGCCATCGCGGCGCTTGCGGGAGGCGCCGTGGGAGGGGCCCTGGTGGCGTGGCGCCTGCCCACCCCGGATGGCGGTGTTGCGACCCCCTACGCGCAGCACGGAGCCCCGGACACGGGGATCGTGCAGCGGCTCGATCGGCTCGAACGGGACCTGGCGAGGGTCGTCCCTCCCGCCACCACCCTTCGCCCCCCTGCCGCCACGGCGGACCGCGCATCCGAGCTGGAGGGGCTGAAGGAGCGCGTCGCCGCCCTCGCCGCCACCCAGGAGCGGCTCGCGGAGAAGGTGGGCTTGCCGCCCCCGTGGCCCACCGACCCGGCGGAGGTCGAGATCATCCGCGAACGGTGGCGGTCGAAGCTCAGGGCCACGGACCAGGCGCTGAAGGAGGCGTACCCGAACGGCCCGGACCCCCGCGAGGATCCCGTGGGCTGGTCCCGCCTCGACGATCATCGGCGAGCCTGGGCCCTGTTCGAGGCGGCCACCGACGCCGCCGCGCTCCGCGCTCTCTCCGAAGGGGAGTTCCGCAGCTACTTCACCCTGCTCTCCGTCCCCCGCCGCCCCCTCACTCCAGGACGATGAAGCACCCCCCGAGGATCCGGACGTCGCGCAGGCGCTCCAGGCCGATCCGCGTGCCGAAGGTCCGCGTCTCGCCGGGGGCCGCGGGATCGCGGGTACCCTTGGTCTGGTTCTCGTCGTAGAGCTCGCCCGCGCCGTCCTTCCCCGACAGGACCGGCGTCAGCCAGACGGTCGTCTCGGAGTCGTTGCGGATCACGATCTCGTCCTTGCCGCCCGTGCCCATGCTGACGAACGACGCGTCGAGCTTCGGGATCGGGAAGGTACGGATGACGGTGCGCGCCTTGTCGGCGTTGAGCTGCACGCGCACCGACGTCGGACGGGCGAGCACCGGCGTCCGGCCTCGGAGGTCGTAGGGGTTCGTCTCGCCGGCGGGGAGCTCCAGGAGCCTCCCGAGCTCGATGCGTCCCACGATCTTGCCGTCGGCCCCGTAGAAGGTGGCGAAGCCTCCGACGGACGCGCGGAGCGCCTGGCCCGTGTCGTTGCGGAGCTCGGCGACGATCTCCACCGCGCGGAGCATCGGGTCGAACTCCCCGTCGTAGGTCCACAGGAGCCGGAGGCGAGGGATCGCCAGCCCGTCGCGGCGCGGGGCCGTCGGGAGCTCGTCCGTGTACTCGAACGCGGCGCCGTACTCGGTCGGGCCTGGCTTCAGGCGGAAGCCGATGGAGGACGGCTCCCCCGGGAGGATCACCTCGTTCTGGCGCGTCTTGGCCGGCGGCTCGCCCTCGGGGCCGCCCCGGGGGCGCAAGGTGACCAACGGATTCTCGAGGGGCTTCGCTCCCGCGTTGAGGATCTCGCCGAACCAGAGCCGCACCGGCTCGCCCGTCCGCGTCTTCACGTCCGCCCAATGGACGTTCCCGAGCGCCACCTTGGGCGAGCGGCCGACGCGGATCCACGCGGTGCGCCCTGCGACGATGGGATCGGCGTGCGTCTCGTCGGGACGGACGGACACGGTGGCCCCGACGGAGAAGCGGCGCTCGCGTACGCCGTCGGGGACGCGGATCGCCTTCGAGAAGGACTGGAGCCCGTTCTTGAGGCGCACGGGGAGCGCCGCCTGCTCCCCGCCCGCCCAGTCGGGCAGGCGCCAGATCAGGTCGGCGTCCACGGTCCGGCCCGCGGCCAGGTCGCTGACGATGACGGTGGTCTCGAGCGTGGCGGCGCGGTGTCGTTCGTCCACCACATCCACCTTCGCGTCGTCCTCCGAGGGGATCGTGACCAGCGGGACGCCGACCCGCGGGATCCCGAGCGCGGCCGCGGCCTGCCGGCGCGCAACCGTGTCGAGGGTCTGGCGGACGGATGCGGGCGCGTGCTGGTACGCCTGGAACAGGGTGAGCAGCTGCTTCGAGGAGAGCCGCACGCCCCCGCCGGCGACCGCGTCGCGGAACGCCCACCATCGCTTGCGCAGCTCGTGGGAGTACTCCCCGAGCGCCTCGCGCACGATCAGCTGCTCCGAGAGCGCCCGCACGCGCTCCTCGGCCCGGCCCACGAGCTGCTCCGCCGTGAGGGAACGCCCCCCGACGTCCACGGCATGCCCTTGCGCCAGCGCGAGGCGATCGGCGTCGGTGAGCTTCGACCGGATCGGCGCCGCCTCCGCGCCGAAGCCGTCGAGGGCGTCCCGCTTGCCCTGCTCGGTCGGAGGCGCGTCGGACTCCGTGCCGAACACCGAGCCCCACGCATCCTTCCCGAGGCTCGCCCACGCCTCCATCGGCGCGTTGAGGATGCGTTCCGCGGCGATCGCGTCCGCGAGACGGTCGTACTGCTCGCGCGAGAGGGTGGCGAAGCCCCGCGGCACCACGGTGCGGTCCACCAGCAGGAAGAACAGGTTTACGTCGTCGTCGCCGTAGGCCACGTCGAGGCCGGCCTTCTCGTACAGCTCGGACTGGAAGAGGTTGACCGCCGCCCGCCGCGCGTCCCGCACGGGGTTCCACTTTCCGTCCTGCGGCACCACCTGCTGGGCGGCCCTCGCGTAGAGCGATGCGATCCGTTCCGCGGCGGTGGGCACCAGCCCCATCATGTGGCCGTAGAGCTCCAGCACGTCGAGGACGGGGGTGAGGGGCTTCGAGATCGGGAGCCCCTTCAGGGCGTCGAGCGCCCCCGTGTAGGCGCCGTGGAGGAGGGCGAAGCGCTTCGCGAGGCGCTGGGCGTCGGGATGCGCCCGGAGCTCCCGGTTCGCGTCCAGCGCGTCGATCGCGCTCCACGTGCCCCACGCGGCGTCGAACAGGCCCTTCCCGAGCTCGTAGGCCTGCATCGTCGCGCCCACCTCGGCCTCTCCGTAGCGCTTCTTCAGGCGCGCGAGGAGCTTCTCCTTCGCCTCCTCGACGAGGACGTCCGTGGGCGACTCCCAGAGGGCCTGCGCCTTCCCGTACGCCGAGATCGACCCGTCGATCAGGCGGAGGCCGCCCAGGATGGACTCCGCCCGGAGCCGCTGACGCTCGAGGTCCACGATGCCGGCGTGAAGGCTGTTCCTGTCCTTGAGCGCCCCGCGATAGACCTGCAGGATGCCGTCGCGCCAGCCGTCGTCGGCCTTCCTGCCCGACTCGAGCAGGTGCGGACGGCTCGCGAGCTCCTCCAGATACAGGGTCAGCGCGGCCGTCTTGCTCTTGGCCTTCGCCTCCACCGCGGCCATCTCCGCCTTGCGCTTCTGCCAGGCCACGAGGAAGCCGTCGCCCTCGTCCTCGTCCTCCTTCACCGAGTCCCGCGCCTGGCCGATCGCCCAGGCCTTCGCCATGCGCACGAGGATCTTCTCCTCGGCCTCCTTCGCCTCCACGACCTCCTGCGTCCACGTCTCCACGGCGTCGAGGTCCCGGGTCGCCTGCCCTCCGAGGGCGTCCGCCAGACGCTCCTGCTGCTCCACGTACGGTCGGGCGAAGGAAGCCGGGACGAAGAAGCCGAGCGTGTCCCGCAGCGTCTTGAGCGCGCGCAGCCGGAAGTCGGCCTCCAGCAGCCCGATCGAGCCCTCGCCGGGTGCGTCGGCGGCGGTCGCGCCGCGCAAGGGCAGGAGGGCCACCAGCAGGAGCAGGCTAGCGAGTGCGCGTCGCATGGAATTCGATCCTGAAGCCCCGGGACTCGGCGACCCCCACCAGCCCGCCCTCGAGGCCCGGGGTGAGCGAGAACGGCGGGTCGCCCCGACCCACCACGCGACCGTCGCGAGCGTCGAGCACGCGACGGCGAAGCCCGGGGCCCTGCGGCAGCAGCTCGACCTCGGGACCCTCGGCGACGATGCGGAACTCGAGGGGCGGCGCCTGCGTCGCGTCGGCGGGCATGGACACGCCGTCCTTCCCGACACGCTCCACCGCCACGACGACGCCCCTCCACGTGCCCGCCAGCTCCGCGGGGGTCGTGGGCCTCGCACGCGCGGGTGCCTGCCGGCGCGCGAGCGCCTCGAGCTGCGCGTGCGTCGAACCGCCCTCGATGCGGCCCGCCGAAGGCGTCGGCGCCCCCCCGGGGGACGGAACGCCAGGCCCCTCCCGCGCGGAGGTGGCCACCCCCACCCACGCGCCCAGGCCGCCGCCCGCCGCCATCGCCGCGACGACGAGCGCGCGCGCGACGCCCGCACGGGAGCCCGTCCCCACCACCGCGTAACG
>CAZJJQ010000416.1:0-4247 GCA_964546345.1 uncultured Planctomycetales bacterium | reverse complement strand
TGGGGGGGGGCGGGGGGGGTGGTAACGCGCCCCCCTCGCCCCCGCCGCCCCCCGCCTCCCCCGCGGCCCCTCCGTCGCCGCCCGCCGCCCCGGTCCCGGGGAGCCCCGCGAAGTGAAGCTCTCCGACGCCGCGATCCAGAAGCCCGTCTTCGCGTGGATGCTGATGGCGGCGCTGCTCGTCTTCGGCGGGCTCGGGTTCCAGAACCTCGGCGTCAGCCAGATGCCGGACGTGGACTTCCCGCAGGTGACGGTCCAGCTGTCGCTCGAGGGCGCGTCGCCCGAGACCATGGAGACCGACGTCGTCGAGATCGTCGAGGACGCGTGCATGGCCGTCGAGGGGATCGTGGACATCTCCTCGACGTCGCAGCAGGGGCGCGCGACGGTGACGCTCGAGTTCCAGGTGGGGCGCGACATCGACGCGGCGCTGCAGGAGACGCAGACGAAGGTCGCGCAGGCGCAGCGGCGGCTGCCGAAGGCCCTCGACCCGCCCGTGGTCACGAAGAGCAATCCGGAGGACCAGCCGATCCTGTGGATCGGCGTCTCGGGGACGAGGACGCCGAGCGAGCTCGCCGACATCGCGCGGTTCCAGGTGCGCGAGCACATCCAGACGCTGCCGGGGGTGGGCGAGATCTTCTTCGGGGGCTACCGCGAGCGCAGCCTGCGCGTGTGGCTCGACGCGGCGCGGCTCGACGCGCGCGGCGTGACCGCCACCGACGTCGTGCAGGCGCTCGCGCGGCAGCACGTCGAGCTGCCCGCGGGCCGGCTCGAGGGCGCCGAGCGCGAGCTCAACGTGCGTCTGCGCGGCGAGGCGAACAGCGTGGCGTCGTTCCGCGGGCTGACCGTGGCCGAGCGCGACGGCGCGGTGATCCGCCTGGGCGACGTCGCGACGGTCGAGGACGGCCTCGAGGACCGGCGGGTGATCGCGCGCAACAACGGGGCGCCGGCCATCGGGCTCGGCATCCGCAAGCAACGCGGGGCGAACGCGGTGGAGATCGCGCACGCGGTCCGCGAGCGGCTCGTCGAGCTCCGCAAGGGCCTGCCCGAGGGCGTGGACGCGCGCGTGACGTTCGACACGACCGCCCCCGTCGAGGAGTCGATCCACGAGATCGTGCTGACGCTGATCCTCGCGGTGCTCCTGACGGCGCTCGTCTGCTGGCTGTTCCTGGGGTCGATGTCGTCCACGTTCAACGTGCTGCTCTCGATCCCCACGTCGCTGGTGGGCACGTTCGCGGTGATGCACTTCCTCGGCTTCACCCTGAACACGTTCACCCTGCTCGGCCTCTCCCTGGCCGTCGGCATCGTGGTGGACGACGCGATCATGGTGCTCGAGAACATCTTCCGCCGCGCGGAGAGCGGCGAGGGCCGCGTCCGCGCGGCGATCGCGGGCGCGCGCGAGATCTCGTTCGCGGCGCTGGCGGCCACGGCGGCCATCGTGGCCATCTTCCTGCCCGTCGCCTTCATGAAGGGCATCGTCGGGAAGTTCTTCTTCCAGTTCGGCGTCACGATCAGCGTCGCGGTGCTGCTCTCGCTGCTCGAGGCGCTCACGCTCACGCCGTCGCGCTGCTCGCAGTTCCTGTCGGTCGGCCACCGCACCACCCGCTTCGGGCGCGCGGTCGAGCGCGCCTTCGACGGGCTGGCGCGCGCCTACGGCCGCAGCCTGCCGTGGGTGCTCCGGGCCCGGTGGCTGATCGTGCTCGCCGGGCTCGGCCTCTTCGGCGCTTCCTTCCTCTTCCTCGGCAGCCTCCGGCGCGAGCTCACGCCCTCGGAGGACCTCGGCCGCACCGTGGCCCGCGTGACGCTGCCCGTCGGCTCGTCCATCGACGCCACGGAGGCGGAGATGCTCGAGTGCGAGCGGATCCTGCTCGCGCGCCCCGAGGTGGAGAACGTGTTCTTCTCGATCGGCGGCGGCCAGAGCCTCGGCCTCGTGAACACGGGCATCCTCAACGTCACGCTGGTGCCGCGGTCGGAGCGCTCGATCACCCTCCAGCAGTTCATGGCCGAGATGCGCCCGAAGCTCGACCGCGGGCGCGCGCGACGCGTCTCCTTCCAGGACCTCTCCCAGCAGGGGTTCACCGCCCGCCGCGGCTTCCCCGTCGAGATCGCGCTCCGCGGCCCCGACTGGGGCGCGCTCGGCGCCGCCAGCAACCTCACGCTCGACCGGATGCGCGCGTCCCCCCTCTTCGTGGACGTGGACTCCGACTACCGGGCCGGCATGCCCGAGACGCAGATCGTCCCCGACCGCGACCGCGCGACCCTCGCCGGCGTCAGCGTCGAGGACCTCGCCCAGACGGTGAACGTCCTCGTCGGCGGCGTCCGCGCCGGCACCTGGGAGGACCGGGGCCGCCGCTACGACGTGCGCGTGCGGCTGGTCTCGGGCCAGCGGTCCCGCGAGCGAGACCTCGACCTCCTGCGCGTGCGCGCGCGCGACGGCACCCTGGTCCCCCTGTCGTCGCTCGTGGACGTGCGCACGACGGAGAGCCTGTTCGCCATCACCCGCCGCGGCCGGGAGCGCGCGATCTCGGTGACGGCGAACGTCCCGGCGGGCGTCTCGCAGGCGACGGCGGTCACCCAGGCGCAGGCCCTCGCCTACGAGGCGCTCGGCAAGGCGCCCGGCTTCTCGGTCGCCCTGTCGGGCCAGTCGCAGGCGCTCGAGGAGTCGTTCCGCGAGCTGACCTTCGCGCTGATCTTCGGCGTGGTCGTCGCCTACATGATCCTCGCGAGCCAGTTCAACTCGTTCGTCCACCCGATCACGGTGCTGATGGCGCTCCCCTTCAGCCTCACCGGGGCGCTCGCGGCGCTGTGGCTCACGGGGCTCTCGCTCAACCTCTACTCGTTCATCGGCCTCGTGCTGCTGATGGGCATCGTCAAGAAGAACTCGATCCTGCTCGTGGACTTCACGAACCAACGGCGAGTCCAGGGCGGGCTGTCGAGCCGCGAGGCCCTGATCGAGGCCTGTCCCACCCGCCTGCGCCCGATCCTGATGACCTCCATCGCGACGCTCGCCGCCGCCGTCCCGGCGGCCATCGCCGTCGGCCCCGGAGGCGAGGTCCGCCAGCCGATGGCCGTCGCGGTCATCGGCGGCGTCACCGTCTCGACCTTCCTCACCCTCTTCGTCGTGCCCGCGATGTACAGCCTCTTCGACAGCCTGGGCCGGCGCCTCACCAAGCACGGCGACCACGAGCAGGAGGCCCGGGCCGCCCTGGCGGAGCTGGCCGCCGAGGACCTGGCCCGCGCCTCCAAGCGCAGCTGAGTACTAGCAGTACGGAGCCGGCGCAAAAACCTCCAATCCTCTGCACCGACCAAGGAGTAGAGGAGTTTGCGCCGCCTCCGTACTGCTACTCCTACGCGTCCGGCCCCGTGCCCGGCCCGCGCCCGGGGTGCCGGATCGTGTCCTTGCGCGACTTGTCCGGAAACGCCGGGTGCTTCTGCTTGTGCTGGTGCGCGAGCAGGTGGTTCGCCTTCTCGACCGCGACGTCGATGGCGGCGTAGAGGTCGCTCTCCGTCACCTCGATCGCGTCCTCGGCCCCCGGCGCCCCCGTGAACAGCAGCCGACAGCGCTTGTCCCTGCCCCCCTTCGGCCCGTTCACGTCCTCGAGCGTCACGTGCGCGCCGCGCACCATGTGCTCGAAGCGGTCTACGGCCGCCTGGAGACGCTTCTCCACGTAGTCGCGGATCGGGGGGGTGACCTCGAAGCCCTTGGCGTGGATCGTGATGTTCATGGGCAGCTCCCAGTCCTGGGGGTCGGGTCCGCGCAGGGGCTGCGAAGCCTCTGCCCTCCTACCGTACCCCCGGTGCCCGCCCGCAGGGGCGTTTGCCGCGGCAGCGCACCGTTCGCGCTCCGTTCGCTATCGGCGCCGCACGGCCGCCCCGGGGGCCTCGATCACCGCGCGGGCGCGCGCCTCGGTCGCGAACGGCCCGACCCACTCCGCGCCCTGCAGGCTGGGATCCCCGACGGCGATGGAACGCCCGGTGGCGCCTTCGAAGAGGATGGGCTGCGTCGCCGCGTAGCAGAGGAGCACCCGCGCCGTCCGCCGATCGTCCGCTCCCGCGAAGAGGGCCGCGTACCAACCCGAGGCGTTCGGCGCCGTGTCCTGCACCTGTCCCATGAATTCCGTGCCTCCCCGGACCAGCCGAGACGATGCCCCCGATCCCCCGGCCCGTCAAGAGGGCTCTCCCTTCTCCCGGATCCCCGCACGTACGGTGCCGCCGCAAAGTCCGTCGGCGACCCCCCGGTCGATCGGTGCATC
>CAZJJQ010000415.1:2223-4260 GCA_964546345.1 uncultured Planctomycetales bacterium | reverse complement strand
CGCAGGCCCCGCCGATCCCCTGCGCGCGACGCTGCCGGAGGGGACGCCCCGGCTCCAGGGGGTCGTGGTCGATCGCGCGGGCCGCGGAGTCCCGGGGGCCCGCGTGCTGTCGATCCCCGACACCGCGGCGAAGACGTTCCTGCCGACGGAGGTCGGCGGGGAGGCGTTTCCCGGCTTCGAGGCGATCGCGGACGCGCAGGGCCGGTTCGTGGTGGGGCTGTCGAAGGCGTCCACGAACCACGGCCTCGTCGTGACGGCCGAGGGCTTCGCGCCCGGCGTGAAGCGCGACGTCGGCGCGGGCCCGGACGTCCGCGTGGTCCTCGACCGTGCGGGCGCCCTCGTCGGGACCGTGATGAACGCGGAGGGCGAGCCCGTCGCGAACGCGACCGTCTTCGCCATGACCCTCCTGGACGTGATGCGGATGGAGCGTCAGGCCACCACCGACCCGACCGGCGCCTATCGCATCGAGGGGTGGGTCGTCTCGAAGGCCGCCTCGGCCGGCTGGTGGCCCACCTACGCGCGGGTGGAGGCCGAGGGGTACGCACCGCTGTTCCTCGACCAGGTGCCGGCGGCGGAGCCCGGCGGCGAGGTGCGTCGCGACTTCGTGCTCGTCCGTGGAGCCGTCGTCTCCGGGCGCGTGCTCGAGGCCGACACCGAGAAGCCCCTCGCGGGCGTGCCGGTCGTGCTCTGGAGCGAAGAGGGGCGCATGCATCTGAGGCGGGGCATGGACCAGGGCGCGAGCGTGGCGATGCCCTGGGGGCCCCGACGCCTCGCGCAGGCGGTGAGCGGCCCCGACGGCTCGTTCCGATTCGAGCACGTGCCCGCGAACGGCTTCCACCGGATCGGGTCGCAGACGGGAGGCCGCCAGGGCACGCTGCTCGGCTACGTCGCCGCGTGGATGACGGGGCGGGCCGTGGCGCGCGAGGAGGTCCCCGCGCTCGCCGACGGCGGCACCCTCGAGGTCACCCTGCGGCTCGGGCCCGCGGGAGGGGTCGCGGGGCGGGTCGTGGACGTCGGTGGGAAGCCCGTGGCTGCGGTGTCCGTGTACCCACGGCTCGCCCCCGGAGCGACCATGGCGTGGGTGCCGAAGGAGGTGGTCCCCGACGCGCCGGCGGCGTGGGCGGAGCCCACCGGCGCGGACGGGCGCTTCCGGCTGACCGGCATCCCTCTGCCCCCGGGCGACGGGATGGACCTGCTCGTGGAGGCGCGTCGGCGCCGCGAGTCGGACGGGATGGGGGGGCGGCGGGAGCCGGACGGCTCGGCCACGATCCGCCTGGTGCCGGGGACCGTGGTCGAGGCGCCCGACCTCGTGCTCGGCGAAGGAAAGGCCGAGCCGGGCGCGGACGTGACCGGGATCCCGATCCGCGTCGAGGACGATCGGGGCCAGCCCGTCGTCGGAGCGACGGTGAGCTGGGCCGTGAACAGCGGGCAGTCGCAGCGGACCGACGCGGAAGGGCGTGCGCGCTTCCAGGTGATGCGCCTCCGCCCGGGCCAGACGGTGCCTCCTCTCCAGCTGGTGGCGCGGGCGAGGGGCTTCGCGCCGACCCCGTTCTCGGTGCCGTGGACCCAGGCGGATCCGGAGCCCGTGGTCGTGCGCCTGCTTCGCGCCCACCGGCTCGCGGGAATCGTGCGCCAGGCCGACGGCACCCCGGCGGCCGGGGCCTCCGTGCGCGTCGCCAACGGCACGGTGCCCGTCGAGGAGGCGTTCCCGGAGGGGACGCCCGACTTCATGCTCGGCCAGAACGCGCCGAAGCCCGGCGGCCCCGCGCTCGTGCACTACGGGATGGCGGTCGCCGGGGACGACGGGAGCTTCGTGCTCGAGGACCTGCCCGAAGGTCCCTACACCGTCGTGGCGAGCACTCCTCGCCGAGGTGCGGTGGCCTCCCCCTTCGACGTCAAGCCGCTTCGCGACCTGCGTCCGGGCGTGCCGACGGATGCGGGCGCCCTCGACCTGCGTCTGCCGGTGGACGACTCGCCCGCGCCGGGTTCGCTCGAGGGCACCGTCGGGGACGCGACGACCGGTCGGCCCGCCATGCG
>CAZJJQ010000415.1:0-2123 GCA_964546345.1 uncultured Planctomycetales bacterium | reverse complement strand
GGCGCCGGGCCGGTTCGCGGCTCCCAAGGTCCCGCCGGGGACCTACGTCCTCCTCGTCGAGGCCGAGGGATTCCGCCGCGTCCGCGTGCCGAACGTGGAGGTCCGCTCCGGCGAACGCACGGTGGTGCCGCGGGTGTCGCTCGAGCGCGGCTGCGTCCTCTCGGGACGGGTGACCGCGCCGCCCGGGGCCGATCTCTCCACCCTCGTCCTCTCGTTCGTCCATCTCGAGGACGACACGCTCTCCGTCACGATCCCGCTCGACTCGAAGGGTCGCTACGCGCGCGGGGGCTTCCAGGGGGGGCGATGGCTCCTGCGCGTCATGCCCGCGCAGATGCCCATCCCCGGGCAGGACTCGATCTGGGCGTGCGAAGACGGCGGCTTCCTGTCCATCCCGGACGGCGCCGCGACGGCGACCCGCGACCTCACGATCGTGCCCGGCGCCCGCATGTACCTCGAGCTGTCCGACGAGCGCCTGCCCCCGAGCCGGATGATGGGGGAGGCCGCGACCCCGGAGCAGACGGCCTTCGGCGCCGCCACCTCCCTGCGCGTGACGGCCCCGGACGGGAGCGTGCTGCTCGATCGCAAGGACGTCACGCGTGGGTGGGGGCCGTGGTCGTGGCACTCGGTCAAGCCCGGACGGTATCTCGTGCGGGTCACGTTCCCGGGCGGCGAGGTCTCCGAGCAGGCCGTGGACGCCGAGGTCGGCAAGGACGCCCGCCTGCCCGCTCCCCAGAAGTAGGCGGCCGGCGCGGTCCGGTAGCATCCGCCGTCACGTGACCGAGCCCCCGCCCGACCCGTCCCGCGAACGGCCCGTCCCCACGGCCGTGGTCGCCCTCGTCTCCCTGCTCGTGCTCGCCGGCCTCGCGCGGCGCACCTGGCTCGACGGGGGCATCCCCTTCACCGCGCCCGCGTCCGGGCCCGCCGTCGGCGGCGCCGGCGACGTCCCCTCCTCGGCCGCGCCCGCCACGGCGCCCCCGATCGTCCCCGCGGGGCGCCCGGCCCCGCTGCTGCTCGTCGTGCTCGACGGGCTGCGTGACACGGTGCTCGCCGAGGGAGGCCAGGGGCCCATGCCGTATCTCAGCGGCCTCGCGCGCGAAGGGGTCTCGGGGGTCGCGCTCGCGGGCGAGCCCACCATGTCGGCCCCCTGCATCCGCACGCTGCTCTCCGGCCGTCCCCCCGACCTCTACGCCTCGTTCCGCAACTTCGCCGCCCTGCCCACCGACGGCACGGTGATCGGCGCCCTCGCCGACCGCGGCGCCCGCTGCGCCCACGTCGGCGACGACCTGATCGCGAGGCTCGTCCCGCAGGCCTTCGCCCCGTCGGACGTGGCGCTCGGCTCGAAGCCCCTCTCGCGGTCGCCGACGGACCTCGACGACCGCGCGTTCCCCGAGGCCCTGCGACGCGCAGGCGATCCGGGCATCGACGTGCTCACGATCCACTTCGTCTCCGCCGACCTCACGGGCCATGCGACCGACGGCACGGGCGAGGCCTACCGCGCCGCGTGTCGGACCCTCGACGACCGCCTGTGGTCGATCGTGAACACCTTCCGGCTCAAGCGCCGGGGCGCGACGGTCCTCGTGGCCGCCGACCACGGGCTCTCGCCCCGAGGCACCCACGGCGCCGGCGAGCCCGACGCGCGCCGCGCGCCGTTCGTGCTCGTGGGGCCGCGCGTCGCGAAGGACGTCCCCGACGTCGTGCTCCCCCAGGCGGTCCTCGCACCCACGCTGGCCCTCGCCCTCGATCTCGGCGCCCTGCCCCTCGCCGAGCTGCCGCCCGCCGTGGGCCTCCTGCGGCTTCCCGTCGAGGCGAAGCTCGCGGGGCTCGAGGGCCACCTCCGCGCGAAGGCCTCCCTCGCCCGGGCCGCGGGCCGGCCCGCCCTCGCGGCCACCCTCGAGGACGCGGGGGCGCGTCCGCTCGAGGGGGAGGGCCCCGAGGTGCGGCTCGCACGCCTCCTCGCCGTGGCCGTGGATCCAGAGCTCTCGTTGCGGACGGGGGGGGTGCGGGGGGCCGTCCTGGCGGCCCTCGCGTCGCTCGCGGCCCTTGGGCTCGCGCTCCTCGCGCGGCGCAAACCCGCCCGTGTCCTCCTCGTCGCCGTCGCCACCGCCACCTCGCTCCTCGTGCTC
>CAZJJQ010000414.1:0-4261 GCA_964546345.1 uncultured Planctomycetales bacterium | reverse complement strand
CGGTCTTGTCGAAGAGGACGGTGTCGGCGGCGCCGAGCGCCTCCATGGGGGTGCCGCCCTTGACGATCGCGCCGGCGCGCGCCGCGCTGCCGATGGCGCCGAGGAGCGCCAGCGGGGTGCCCGCCGCCACGCCGCACGCGCCCGCGACCAGGACGACCGAGATCGTCGCGCGCAGGTCGTGCGTGAGGAGAAACGTGAGCGCCGCGGCCCCGAGCGCGAGGTAGACGAGGAGTCCGGCGAGGCGGTCGGCGAGCCGCTGCACGGGCGCCCGGGCGCGTTCCGCCTCCTCGACGACGCGGAGGATGCGGCCGTAGACGGTCTCCCCGCCCACGCGATCGGTGCGGAGCTCGAGCGCGCCCGCGTGATTGATCGTCCCCGCGAAGACGCGGGAGCCGGCGACCTTCTCGGCGGGGAGCGCCTCGCCCGTCACGCTCGACTCGTCCACGAACGAGTGCCCGGCGAGCACGGTGCCGTCCACGGGCAGCCTCGCCCCGGGACGCACGACGACCACGTCGCCCGCGCGGAGTTCGCGGACCGGGACGACCCGCTCCTCCTCGGCGCGCCGCAGGACGGCCTCCGGCGGCAGGAGGGCCACCAGCTCGCCGATCGCGCGTCGGCCGCGGCTCACGGTCAGGTGCTCGAGGACCTCCGCCACGAGCACGAAGTCGAGGATGACGAGCGCCGCCGTCCACTCCCCGATGGCGAGCGCCGCGAGGATCGCGAGCGCCATCGAGAACTCCATCGTCATGCGGCGCCTGCGCAGCGACGCGTACGCCTCCTCCCAGATCGGGAACCCGCCCACGGCCGCCACGAGGCCCGCCGCGACGCGCCACGCCAGGTCGCCCTCGACCGAGAGGAGGAAGAAGAGGAGCGCGAACGTCGTGACGAGGCCGATCCGGACGAGATCGACGGGCGGCACGCGGGCGAGCTCGCCGTCGGGGTGGGGTTGGCTCATGGGCGGAGGAGAGAGCCGGCGCAGGAAGGGGTTGGCACGGGAAGGGGACGGGGTGGGGGGGCTGCCGGGCGGTCGCTACCGCAGATACGTGCCGACGACTGCGAGGAGGTCGTCCGCGGCACGCCGCTGGGCGGCCGTGGCGCGCCGCGGGTCGAGCACGTGGCTGCGGACGTGGCCCTCGAGCACCTCGGCCATGAGGCCCTGGAGCGCCCCGCGACACGCGGCGATGAGGTGGATCACCTTCGCGCAGTCGCCTTCGGCCTCGAGGGTCCGCTCGAGCGCCTCCACCTGGCCGCGGAGGCGACGGACGCGATGGAGGTAGCCGCGCTGGTGCCGGATCGTGTGCGCCATGGCGGCTAGCATACCCCTCCCCCCTATGTGCACGACCGAACTCCGGGGCGATCGGGGGGGGGCGGCGGGGGTGCGAGGCGGGCGCACGCGCCCGGGGATCGCGTCGGCGCTACGTGGGCGGCCACCCGCCCGGGATGCTGCTCTCGAAGTCGACGTGACGTGCGCTCTCCACGATCAGGAACTCGACCAGCAGGTCGTGGCGCCGCCGATGCGCGCGCAGCGCGCCTGTCAGCTCCTCCCGCGCCTCGGCGCTCGCCCCGTCGGTGGAGAGGAGGAGCACCGTCTTCCTGTCGGCCGTGATCTCCACGGACGCGCCGTGGACGTGAGGAGAGAGCCGACGGGCCTCCGCGTAGAGGGAGGAGAAGTCGGGGTCGAGGTCGTCGGGGTTCACGGCGGACTCACGGGAAGACGCTCGCCCACTCGGTCTTCATGTCGATGACGACCCATCCCTTGCCGGGGGCGGCGTCGAGAGCCCGGTCGAGCTTTCCGACGTGCGATGCTCGGTCGTAGGCCCACTCGCGTTCGCCGTCGGTGTGGTGGAGCAGCATCCCCAGCCTGGCTCCCGGGCCGCTCGTCGTCCACTCGAGCATCTCGAAGTCGCCGTCCGAGTTCCCGAACGCCGCGATCGGTCGCCGGCCGATCATCTGCTGGATCCCGACGGGCTTGCCAGGTCCGTCGTCCACGTGGTCGATGGCGGGTTGGCGCAGGAGCACCGGGACGCCGTCGCGCACCTCGTACGTCATCTTCGCGCGGCTGCCGATCACCTGCTCGGGGGGGATGCCGTAGACCCGTTCGGTCCAGGGACGCATCATCTCGACGCCGCCCCCGGAGACGATGTACGTCTTGAAGCCGTGGGCTCGCAGGTAGTCGAGCAGCTCGAGCATCGGACGATACACGCACTCCGTGTACGGACGGGCGAGCTTCGGGTGCCGGGCGGCGGCGATCCATGCTCGCACCGTCGCCTCGAACTCGGCCGTGGTGGTGCCGCCGTGCGTCGCGGCGACGAGCTCCACGAGCGCGTGTTCGCCTTGGGAGAGCGCGCCCTTGGCGTCGCCGAGGAGGACCGACCGGAAGGGCTCCTTCTCCTTCCACTCCGGGTGCTCGGGGGCGAGGGCCTTCACGCGGTCGAGCATGAACGCCGCCTGCACGTAGAGGGGCTGCTCCGCCCACAGCGTCCCGTCGTTGTCGAACACCGCCACCCGCTCCGCGGGCGGGACGTACTCGGGGCCACCGACCTGGGTCACCCGGGTCACGAACCCGACGATCGCCGCCTTCGTGGGGCCCTCGCGCCATTGCGAGAGCGGGTCCGCAGGCGCCGCGACGCTGCTCGACTGCATGGCGCCGGCCAGGAGGAGCAGGAGTCCCAGGCCCAGGAGTCGCCGTCCGACGTCAAGCCGCATGTCCGGTCCTCCACCGGGTCGTGCCGCGCGGGAGGGCGCGCCGCGGGGCCCCGGGGTCCCCGCGCGAGAAGCAGTAGATCAGCGGCCCGACCCGGCGTCAAAGGGCTCGGTCGCGCCCGAGGGCGCGGGCTCGTCCGCGAGTTGCGTCCGCTGCCCGTGCGCGCGGGGGACGATCCATCGGAGGAGGGTGGGGGCGCGGGGGAGGGCGCAGGGAGCGAGGAGACGAGCAGGGCCGCGACCGTGCGGTCGCGGCCCTGCGATCAGCCGGGAGAGCGGTGCCTACCGCGGGCAGATCGAGACGTCGTCCACGAGGATGTCGTCCGTGCGGGTCATGCCCATCAACCCGAACCCCGAGCGGGAGCCGTCGAAATCGGAGACGGTGTGGTCGAGGATGGGGTTGCTCATGTCGTCGATGTAGACGCGGATGCGGCCGTCCAGCACGTCCAGCTTGAGGTGATGCCACTGGCCGTCCCGGCCTCGCCCGTCATCGACCCAGTCGAGGCGCTCGGGCAGGTTGCTCGGCGAAGGGGTGCCGTCGATGTGGTAGAGCCCGACGAAGCCCGTGTCCGGGTCCCAGCCGTTGCGGAAGTTGTCGAGGAAGACGAAGTAGCCGTTCACGCCGCCCGTGACGGGCTCGCCGTGGAAGGAGATCAGCAGGCCGTCGCTGGGCGACAGCCCGCCCGGCGCGGTGCCGCCGCCGACCCAGTAGTCGAGCTCCGCCGTCCAGCCGGAGCCCGGAAGCTCGTAGTCGGCCCACAGCATGCCGTTGAAGCCCCAGGACGAGCCGAAGCTCGACGAGCCCTTCGTCAGCGCCAGCTGCCCCTGGGCCTCGTCCCAGACGAGCGCGTCGCCGGGACCGCGCACGTCCTGGTAGAAGTCCCGCCAGCGGCCGTTGGTCCACGGATTCGTGGAGAAGTCGTCCTCGAAGCAGGGAACGACCTGGGTCACCGCGACCGCCAGCGTGGCGCCGGGCTTGCCCTCGAGCTCGACCTCGACCCGGTGGCTGCCTGCGCCGGTGCTCGTGAAGGACAGGGCCGTTCCCGTGGACTTGAATGCCTTCGATCCCGCGAGGAGCTCCCCGTCCAGCCACACGCTGGCGCTCGTCACCGGCACGTCCGAGCCGGGTGCCGGGCTGGTGATGGTGAGCACGAAGTCGCCGGCCCCGGTCTGGAAGTCGACCCCCTCGAGCTTCGGCTTCCCCGTGCCCCGGGTGAACGTCGTGGAGTCCAGCCGGGACACGGTCGCGCCCGAGGCGGCGCCCACGCCGAGCATCAGGCCTGCGCAGACCAGAGATACGGACAAGAGCCTCATCGTTGCCTCCGTGATCCTCGCGGCGGTGGACCCACCGGGTGCGCACTCAGCGCACCCGCAGGCCTCACCGTTCGAAGATCCATCCGCGAGCGCCCACGTCGCTCGATGCCATGTCGGTGCGATCGCCCGCGTGGGACGGCCGATCCTCAACTGGGTGGGTGCGATCCCCGGCGCGGCGGGGCGCGCCCATCCCCCGGCGTCGAGGCCGGAGCCTCCGTGCGCGCGTGTCCGGTGCGCCGGGCGG